>JAQGOX010000943.1 GCA_028293365.1 Verrucomicrobiales bacterium
GCCGAAGTCACGAAGGAGCAGTGTCCCACCCCGAGAACCTCCGGAACAGTTTCAAAAATCCGCCCTCGATTTTCCCAGTTTGAGGCATCTAACGGATCGCCCCCTTTTAAAGCGAGCATCGCCAGGCAATAATCAACTGTCCAACTCCCACTTGCGGAATAAATCACGAAAATCTTCCCGTTGCGTTGCAGCACCTGGGGCCCCTCGCAAATAGCCATATCGACACATTCCCAGTCTCGTTCCGGTGCCGCCAGCAAAGTGCGTTCGCCTGAAATCGTCCAGGGATTGCTCATCGGGGCAATGTAAAGATTCTGCTGCCCATTTACCTTTCCGGGCCAGCCAGACCAAAGGAAATACATTTGATCGCCAATCTCCAGAACAGTACCATCAATTGCCCACCCCTGCGTCTCAATGCAACCCCGGCAGCGATACCCACCTTGAGGATTCTCCCCCAGACTTTCCAAAACCCACATCCGGTGATTCTCGTTCAATCCATCGTCCGCGGCGTAATAGACGTACCATTTCCCATTCAACCGGTGCAACTCCGGAGCCCAGACGGCTTTGCTGTTGTTACCGACCATGGGCGCTTCCCAAATCTGCTCCCCTTCATCATAACCGATTTCATTCAGGGTGCGCGCCTTGCGGATATGAATCGAACTTTGATTTCGGCTTTCGCAGTAATAGTAGAATCCTTCGTGAAAAAGCATCCAGGGATCGGCTGACGGACTCGGTATGATCGGGTTCGAAAAGGTCGCGCGCCGGGATGCGACAGCAATTCTGTCCCGATCATAGACGGCGCTGTCCACGTAGTAGCCAGGTGCTCCGGCCACATTAAGCAGAAATCCATTTGATTCCTGAAGCCGCAAGTCAGTATTTGTATTCACAATTGAATTCACAGGTCGCGGTGAGCTACCCGCATGCCAGATATTCGCCTGTTTTACAACATTGAAGCTTGGCAGCACCCTGATTTTTTCTACAATTCGCTGTGCTCACCTTCCTCCGATTTGTAGGTGTTACGAACGCCGCGATTTGGCTGGGCGCCCTTGTGTTTTTTACCATTGGGGCCGGCCCTGCATTTTTCTCGAACGATATGCTTCATTTGCTCGGCAGGCCGCACGCGGGCGCTGCGGCGCAAATCGTCCTGGAACGGTATTTCGATCTCCAAATTATCTGCTCTGTCATCGCTCTGGGACACGCGTTTGCCGAGCGCCTATACACCGGCCAGCCCATCGGGCGATTTTCGATTGCAATGCTTGGGCTTCTCCTCGGCATTTCATTGTTGGGCCGATTTGTTATCGAGCCTCAAATGAAACAACTGCATTTGCAAATGTACGCTGTTCAGACAACACCTGCCCAGAAGGCAGCCGCGAAACGGACGTTTGGGACATTTCACGGTGGCAGTCAAATTGTAAATCTTTTGGTCATCGCCGGCGTGCTCACCCATTTCTGGCAAACCACCGGTCCCGGAGTCGCGACCCGCCGTGTCCGATAAATCCAATCAAAATCCGGAGGTTTTTTCAAATTCTTACGGTTTCCAATTAAGCTTGGGTTGACAAACGATCATTTCTACATGTTCTTTACGAGTAGCACGAGTTAAAGGTACGAAGGCTACGGGAAATATTTAGCTCTATGATTTCGAACGAACGTCCATCTCCTTACGGGCACCGCCCTCATAACCAATCGGGCTATCAGAATGGTTTTTCCAAGCCGCCGGTTGCCGAAGACACGCTTAAATCAGATAAAGTCCAAATCGAGCGTAAAACCTTTGTGTTCACGCTAAAGGAAAATCCGCGTGGCCGCTTTCTACGCATCACCGAAGATGTCAACGGACGCCGCGACACAATCATTATCCCGGCGACGGGACTGGCGGAATTTAAGAAATTGCTCGACGAAATGCTCCGCACCTCGGATGAGGTACCGGTTAAAGTTCCGCTCGCTTAAATAATCTCCGAATCTTCCCCGCTGCGGGCCGCCTATGCGGGAACCGCGGCGTTCGGGGCCTTCTTCTTTCGAACTTTCACTCGCGGTACGTCGCCCCACAAATCTTCCAATTTGTAGTGCTCACGGGTATCCGTGCGCATGATGTGGACAATCACGTCGAAGAAATCGAGCACGATCCACGCGGTTTGCAAACTGCCGTCCGTCGCCCTCGGCTGGATGCCGTGATCGTCGCGCAGTGTGTCGATCAGTTCGTGATAAATCGCGCGCAGGTGCGGTTCGCTCGTCCCTGTTGCGATCACAAAATAATCCGTGATCGATGAGACTTTGTGGACATCGAGGATGACGATGTTTTCTGCCTTTTTGTTATCCGCCAGTTCCTGGCATAATAACGCCAACTTCTTCGATTCCATTTTCCACACCATGCAGCAATTCCATTCAAAGATAAAGCCCATTGTTCTTTATTGCTTCCGCCACGGCCGAACCGGTCAATAATTCAATCTCCAGCCCCGCAGCGATCCGGCTTCGGATTTGCGAAGAAGAGACTCCCAGCGGAAACCCGGTTAATTCACAGCCTTGAAAACCTCCCGGTATCGTAACCGCAACTTCCCCGGGCCGTGGAATGACCAAAAACTGAACCATTTTGCCCAATTCGGCTGAATCCCGCCATTTGGGAAGTAGCGGCACGTGATCGGCTCCCACCAGAAAAAATAACTCCGCCTGGGGAAATCGACTGCGGTAATCTCGAATCGTATCGATGGTGTAGGAAATACCTCCCCTGATTATTTCCTGAGGGTCGACCTCGGTGTCCGTTCGCCCAACGAGCGCTAGATGCAATAGCATCAGACGTGTTGGCGCGGCCGCCATTTGACGATCTGGCTTAAACGGCGACTGCGCTGCGGGAATGAAAAAAATGCGGTCCAGACCCCATTCCTCCCGTGCGGCTTGGGCCACCAGCAGGTGGCCCAAATGCACCGGATCAAATGAACCGCCATAAAGACCAATGCGCTTCAGCATTCCTGCCGATTAAAACCCTCACCATCAGAAGGTTCGAGTAAAATCGGCCATCGGCAGTGCAAAAATATAAAACCATGCTTTACATTCGGCCCAAACGCTTGGAATCTTTGTGCCGATATGGATAAAGCTTTCAGTATTCTTTGTTTCCCAGTCGGTCTGATGATCTGCTTTACGCCAATGTTTATTGTGTGGTTGAAAGCGGAACTCCGCGACGCTCGCGCCGAGAAACAGCGTAACATTAACAAACGCTAGCCGGTCATTTCCCACCGGCCCTGGAAATTCATTTCCGAATTGATCGGATTCCCAACATTGACGGTCCCCAACCGCCAAGGTACCGTTCTACAATGATAGACTTGGCCGAAATGCCCACTCGTGGAATTGATCGTTTTGCGACGACTCAACCAAAGCGGCCCGCCGTCCTGAATGAATTGTCTCAGGATATCCTTGCGCTCAAAAAAAAGCTCAACGCA
>JAQGOX010000946.1 GCA_028293365.1 Verrucomicrobiales bacterium
GCTGACCGAAGCCAGTTAGCGGCCAGATCGTTCGCGCCTTGCATCGCATCAAGAATGATCGGAAGTTGCGCGGCATCGGTCTTTACGAGCCTTTGCCATGCCTGCGCCGCTTCGACATTCCCTTTGCCTTCCGGAGCGACAGCGCAAACGACACGAATAGATTCGGCTGGGTCCACTTCCGCTCGCACAGCCGGTCCCGAGCCAAGTAAAAATGCCAGGAGCACTTTCCTTATAAAATCGAGCTTCTTTTTACGGTCGTGCATAATACAATCGTAGTGGCCATCGAGTCTTCCTCAAGGTTAATCACTTGAAACGGTTCCGCTTACCATCACACTCTCCAACACTCAGCTAAAGCAGGGTTTTAATCTGAATGGTGGTCGCGGCCCTCCGCGGGTGGGGCGATTCGAGATTGTTACGCTGCGCCTTTGAGACTGTCGTCTGAATCTTTGATTACGAAACGGGCTCGGAGGCGGGCCACTTCGCTGGCCAGGCCGGGCGAGCTTTTCCGGTTTGCTGGTTTGGTCGCTTAACAGGGATTCAACTGCCGTTTCCAAACTTCTCTGCGAGAACATCGGCCATCTGGAGAAGGGATACGATATGCACTCCCTGGACCTGTCTGCCGAAAAGATGTTCGAAGTCCCGCTTATCCCCTGTAACAAAATAATCACATTTACTCCGGATTGCTGAACATAGGAGGGGAATGTCTTTTTCGGCGAGCTTGGCCGGCAAGGCGAAGCTGACGGAATCGATCTGATCTATTTTCGAGACGATCTTCTCGAAGGATAAGATCCATTGCGCACGCTTTGCCAGGATGTTTCGACGTGCTTCGGTGATCGCCAGGTCGCTGCTCACAGCAACCGCTTGCTTGAAAATCCACGCGATGAGCTTTTCTATATTGCTGCCGGGATTGCTCGCAGAAAAGAGAACATTGGCGTCGAGAAACACTCGCATCAAATGCCGGCTTGGAGCTTTTTGGCAAGAGCCTTTTCTTCCCGTGCAAACTCCGCAATGCGTTCCTCGCTGTAGAGTTCAATGGGAACACTGAAAGCGGGACGGAGTAAAAGTCCTTGTTCCGTCTCTTCCACGAAGAGTTCATCATTGGCCTTGATTCCGAAGGCCCGGCGCATTCTTGAAGGAATTGTCAGCGATCCGCGCTCGCTGATTGTAACCTTTTCTCTCATAACCCCAATATGACCGCGTTTCCGTAATGCAGTCAAACCGCATTTCGGTTTGGCGACCCGAAATAGCGACGGCGGCTTCAGTAGCCCTCATTTTCAAGGGGCGCCTAAAACTAGCGGCTTGTCGGAAACCGGTTTGCTAAACTTCTCCGCTCAAGCAAAACTCGGCAAATGAAATGGATTTATCGCAGTTGGCTTGTCTTGCTTGGCGGTTTAGGTGCGAGTCATGGCTTCGCGGTGGAATGGCCCGAATTTCGAGGGCCTACCGGGCAAGGGACTTCTGATCTAAAAAACGTCCCAGTGCATTGGAGCGCCACCAGCAACGTCGCCTGGAGCGTCACGATCCCCGGCGGCGGCTGGTCTTCTCCGGTGATCTCCGAAGGCAAGATTTACCTCACGTCGGCTGTGCAGGAAAATTCGGGAGTTTCCTTGCGCGTTATTTGCCTGGATGAAAGCAAAGGTTCCATTTTCTGGAATCAGGAAGCATTGCGAGCCGACCCGGGCGTCGCAAAGCAGATTCATAGCAAGAACAGTCTCGCGAGTCCGACTCTCATTGTGCGCGATGGGAGAATCTATGCCCATTTCGGTCATATGGGCACAGCAGCGCTCGACCTGACAGGCAAGGTTCTCTGGGCGCAAACGTCGATCAAATTTCCACCTGTGCACGGGAATGGCGGTTCTCCCGCGCTGGTCAGCAGCCTTCTCATCTTCAGTTGCGACGGAGCGGAAAACCCCTTCCTGGCAGCGTTGGATGCGCAAACAGGCGCCGTCCGATGGAAGACTCCACGAAACACTACGGCCCGAAGCAAATTCTCTTTTTCCACACCACTGATCATCAAGGTGGATGGAACGGAAACCATTATTAGCGCTGCCAGCGGTTTTGTCGGCGGCTACTCACCAGGCGACGGCAAAGAACTCTGGCGTGTCCGCTATGGAGAAGGCTATTCGGTTGTGCCTCGACCCGTCTTTGGTCACGGTCTTGTCTATCTGAGCTCCGGTTTTGATCGGCCGATCCTCTATGCGATCGATCCCGCTCGGGCAACCGGCGACGCAACCGAATCACATGTCCGTTGGAAACAAGCTAAAGGCGCCCCAACGACACCTTCGCCCCTGCTGCTCGGTGATGAACTTTATATGGTTTCGGATGGAGGCATTGCGTCCTGCCTGAATGCACTCACCGGTGAAGTTCACTGGAGTGAGCGTCTCGGAGGCGGTTTCTCGGCTTCTCCCGTGGCGGCAGAAGGCCGCATCTATTGCGTGAACGAATCCGGTGTGACTTCCGTCGTGCGCGCCGGAAAGACCTTTGAGATTCTCGCAACCAATGACCTCGGCGAACGCTCCCTGGCTTCTCCTGCATTGGACGATGCCTCGATTTTCATCCGAACCGAATCACATCTTTGGCGTATTGGAAGATAATGCAAACATTGACGATATTTACCGACATATCTCTGGAAGGGGAAACTAAAGACCTTTTGGTGAACAACGTGGCTCCGCATGGAATCATCTGGGGCGGAAAAAAGGGCTCCTTGATTTCACTCAAATCGGAAACCGCGCCAGCGCTGGCCGACGCCGATATTGCCTTCGGACAACCCGGCGTTTCCGAAATATTCGCAACGTCGCATTTGCGCTGGGTCCACCTCTCGAGCGCCGGTTATACCCGTTACGACACTGCCGAATTCTGCAAGATGGCAAAGGATCGGAAGCTGGCTCTGACCACTAGCTCAAGTGTCTATGCGGAACCATGCGCGGAACATCTGTTTTCCTTTATGCTCGCGCAGGTCCGGCGGTTGCCGGCAGCGCTAAAAACCAGAAACGATTTTGCCAAAGCTTCCAGGCATCAATTGCGGAGCACATCAACAACGTTGCAAGGTCAGAGTGTCGTCATTCTCGGATTCGGTACTATTGCCCGTCACCTCATTGAGTTATTACGCCCGTTCAATATGAAAATTGTCGCCATGCGACGGCAGCCGAAAGGAGACGAATCCGTTTCGACCATTACGCCGAAAGAACTTCTCCCAGCATTGGCAAATGCCGATCACGTGGTGAATCTTCTTCCCGGCAATGACGATTCGTCGCGCTTCATGGCGGGCCCGCAATTCGCCGCGATGAAACGGGGTGCCGCATTTTACAATATTGGCCGCGGAACGACTGTGGATCAGGATGCCTTGAACGAAGCATTGCATTCCGGACAAGTGAGTGCCGCATGGCTCGACGTTACTGAGCCTGAACCATTGCCAGCCGATCATCCCCTTTTAAGCGCGCCGAACTGTTTCATCACGCCACACGTCGGCGGCGGACATGCAAACGAGTCGGAAATGCTGGTTCGGCATTTTTTGGAGAATTTTCGCCGATTTCTCAACGAAGATTCGTTGCTCGATCGGGTGTTCTGACCCTAACGGGAACGCCATGAAGCAAAAACGGCTTGAAGGTTTTGCCTCAAGCCGTTTGGAAGGTCGAAATTTGATCTTAGAGCGTATGGCCCAGCGCTGCGTTGGGGCAGGTCGGAAGTACGCCCACATTGCCGATGACATAGGTCGCGCTACCCAAAGGGCAGTTCGTGCCGCCTTTCAGATACGGCGAAACATTGGCCAGCGTGACGGCGGCGTTCGCAGCAGCTTTCGTTTCCAGAGCCCATTGTTCCTTCGCTCCGTCAATTTGGTGCAGGTTGTTGATGCAGGCATTCATCTGGGCCGTTGAGCGGGCTTTGACGAAGTTGGGAATGGCGATGGCAGCGAGTAACCCGATGATCGCGACGACGATCATGATTTCCACCAGTGTAAAGCCGGAGTTGCGTTTGGATTTGATATTCATTTTCACTCTTTTTGTTGTTTTGTTGTGCGGCGTGAACCAGGGGCCGAGCGGTTATAGATAATTTCATGAACGTTCACAGATTGCTCGACCCCGACCGCACTTTCGAGGGCAGCAGGAATAGGGCCAAATTTCATAAGCAAGGTCCAAAAGACCTTATTCGATACAAGGGTTGAAAGTGGGAGTGTGGCTACGGCCCTATAGATTCGAATCCATTCGCCGATTAAAAGTGTATAAACCATTGACTCAGAATGTGTTAAAGCCTGAACTGGTGTTCCCGTGTCAATTTCACCTCACATTTGTGCCAATGCTCGCTGAGATAGGACTTCGTGATTGCGACGGTTAGGATTACCTTCTCCGCTTCCAATTGAAAGCGTTTCCGGTCGTGACGTCCGGGTTTAGGACACTACCCATGAGGGGCATCCAGTTCTTGGAAGAAAAGGCAGGGACAGCTCTCGACCCACTATCGAATTCGAGGTGGAATCACAGTCACGGATGGTACGATCCAAAAATCGGACTAGAAGGGATGGAGGCCTTCAGAGAGTTTATGCCGGGCCTGTGGAGAATGGAGAGGAAAGCTTCAGTGATCCAGCGAGGGCTGGTGCGTATTTAAAACACGTTATGGACTGGAACCAGTGCGAACGGCGAACGAGAAGTCATGCCATCGCGACAAGTTCGATGACTGTGAATGCATGACGTGCGGAAACGATCTCCGGAGCGCAATCCAAATTGGACCTTTCCATAATCGGCTCGGCTGTTAACGGCAACGAGATTCAATCCTCGTGTGCTTTTAAGGTTCAAATTTGAGCGGGTCGCGAGCCGTTTGCAAAATAGTCGTCGGATTTTTACCGGGACGGTTATTATTCAAGTGAGATGGAAACGAAGTCCGACGTGCAACTCCTTCGGGATTACGCCACGCGTGGCATGGAAGCCGCGTTCACCTGACTCGTCCATCGGCACACCAATCTAATGCCATATCTCAACCGACCGCTCGACCAGGCCAAGGTGCAGCAAATTCTCGGCTCGCTTCCGGCCGGAATTAAAACTATTGAACAACTTAGAGCTGCCGGTCCGAAGTAGCCAGATAGTGAATAGAATCATAATCAACATGGTCCCCCGCTGCATTGTGCTTGCGCTATTTCTGAGCCTCAGTTTGTCAGGCCCGGCAAACGCTGAACCATTGCGCGTCATTTCCGGTCCAGTTGCTTCGGGCCAAGCGTTCGTCTTTTGCACTTTCGATGGAATTCGGGAGGACTGCTTCCTCGATACAGGCTCCGCGATGACTTTGCTGGTCAGTTCCGAGGAGCTTTCGGGAAAGACCAACGCGGGCACGTTCCATTTTAAAGGCGCGACTGGCATTTCGCAGCAAGGGGAGACAATTCAGATTCATTCGGCGGTTCTCGATAGTGTTGAGTTCGAGAATCTGAAAATCGGGAGGATCCGCCGCGACTTGCAGGTCCAAAGCGCCCTCGGAATTGATTTGCTTGGCCGAAGGCCGTTTTCACTCAATTTTCGTTTCAAACCATCGCTCCATCTCGATCCGAAGGCGCCTCGGAAACTGTTCACTACACTGGAAGTTGGGGCGCACCATCTTTTCACAGTGCCTCTGACTATTGGAAAGGTGGATAGCCGTGCGCTGTGGGATTCCGGCGCCGGAATCACAGTGGTGGACGAATCTTTTATTCACACTCACCCGGAGAATTTCAAACAGACTGATGATTTTGAAACGGCAACCGATGGCACGGGTGGATCGATCCCCGTCAAAACGTTCCGGGCGAAGGTCATCAAAATCGGACACCGAACCTTCCGCAACAGCCGAGTCATTGCCACGGATCTCTCCGTTCTGCGGGCAAACGGAAATCCGCCTGTGCGGGCCGTGATCGGATTCAATTTGATCCGGAAATGCGATTGGTACTTCGATGCGAAGCAAACAAAATGGAGTGTGCGATAAAATTCGCGGGTGGGCGCCGGGTGCGCGCTTCTCAATTAAGCGGGGATCGATACTATAGCGCGGTTTGAGTGATACCGAGATCCAACTTTCAGATGATGCCCTGACGCGGCAACGGCGTGCGATCTTCCGGGGATTAACACTGATCAACTCCGTCAATTTCTGGGCGGTAGTTCTGGTCGCAGTGCTTGGATTCAGCGCCGTTCTGCTGGCGTTGCGTTCAAACGAAGATGCGGAGCGGCTGTGGGCTGCGTCTGTGACCCAGGCGCGCGCGAGCCGTTTCGGTGGCGAGGTGGGCTGGAAGAGCAATGCTTTGGCGACGATAAGCCGGGCGAGTGAAATGCGTCCGTCGCTGGCATTGCGCAATGAGGCCATTGCCGCACTTTCCACGATGGATTTGGAATTCGTCGGCGACTGGCATCCGTCAACACGCGACCAACATCAGTTATTATTCTCGCCCGATTTGAGGTCAGTGGCCGTGAGTCGGTTCCGTGGCGGAATCGATTTGCTGGACGCTCAGTCTGCGCGATTACTTCGGCAATTCGAAATCGAAGCGCATATCGAAACCCTCCTGTTTGATTCAAACGGCCGCTATCTGGCCGCACTTAACAATAAAGGCCATCTCCACGTCTGGTCCGTCGAAACGGGAAGGGAAATCGTATCCGCTCGGCCTGATTGGAAACCTGGGACCTGGACGTCCCTGGCGTTCGGAAAAGACTGCGTCTGGGTCGGTGTACCTGAATCACGCATCCAACAGTTTTCATTAACGACTGGCCTGAAGATCGGAGAGCTTGTCATTGGAATAGATGCCAGAGCGTTCGTAGTGGACCGATCTGGTGAAATGCTCGTCTGCGCCACAGGAGAAAACGGCGAGATATGGAACCTCTCCTCCCGAACGAGGCTCCAAAAACTAGTATGTCCTGGAGGAATGGCAAGCTTAGCGTTGAGTAGTTCGGGCCGCTATCTGGCGGCCGGTAGTGGTGATACGGCGGTTTACCTTTGGGACCTGCAACGCAACGAACGCAAGGCGCTTCTCGGCCATCATGGAACGGTATTTCGAGTGGCGTTCAGCAACGCCGAAGATCGGCTCGCCTCTTGTGCTTTTGGCGGCACAACCAGGATTTGGGAAATTGCTTCAGGCCGAACGCTTCTCACCACGGAAAACGTGTTTATCGATCGGTTCGGTACGGAAGAGGGACTGGTCGCTTGTAGCCGGACCGAGGCCGGATTCGGCCTCGGAAGGATTTCCGACCACGGAATTCTCCGTCATATAGGATTGGACACCGCTGACGAACCGTCCATTTACTCCTGTGAATTCATAAGTACCAATCTAGTGCTTCTCACCCGGCCAAATGGAGCCAAACTGGTGAATTTCCGAAACGGGGAGATTCTGACGACGTTGCCCGGAGAACGAATGCGAGGCGCTTCGTTAAATCGAGCCGAATCTTCCATTTTTACTACGAGCTGGGAAGGTCTGCGTCGCTGGCCCGTGAAGGAGGTGGATCAGATCGCGCTCACAAACGTTCAAACCATTCCGATTTCGCAAGGTGTTTGCAATGAAGCGCTTCAACTGAGCCACGATGGAACTGAAGCGCTGGCGCGAATCGGATTCAAAGGAGCGGTCCTGGTCGATTTGAAAAGCGGACGTTCCATTGCTTCCTTTTCCGTTCCGAATATCGGGGGGCTCGCGCTCAGCCGCGATAAAGAGATCGTAGTTACGAGCACATTTCACGGAGGGGGAACGAAGGTTTGGCGGCGGAATGGCGAGCTCATCAAAAATATTGCGGGACGCGATTCGGGCGTAGCCTTGAGTCCGGATGGAAAATGGCTGGCTGCAGTCTCCTCGGATCTCTGTTCTATCTATGACACCAAACGTTGGGAATTGCGCCACCAGTTACCGATGGAATCGGCCAGCGGTCTGCCCGGCGCAGCCGCATTTTCCTCAGACAGCCGGATTCTTGCTTTCACGAAACAACGACGCAGTATCCAGTTGGCCGAAGCCGAAACCGGGCGGGAAATTGCGTCCTTAACCGTCGGAAATCCCGAACAGATTAATATGCTGGCCTTTAGTCCGGATAACGAATTCCTCGCGGGGAGCACTCACGAAGGCAACCTGCAGCTCTGGAATCTGCCGGAATTGACCGCGAATCTCCATCGATTGAATCTCGATTGGAAAACCGGAGCGTATAAGCGCGTCCAGCGATCGCGTTCACCCAGCACCCTCACATGGGTCGGAACAATTGCGGTGGTAACGCTCGCCGCTGTCCTCGGTTTTTCCATTCTTGCCTGGCGAAGACATCGACAATTCATCGGCGCCTACGGACGAATCGAACGAGCGGTCGAACAGCGAAATCGCCAGTTACAGGCGGCTCAGACGGAAATATTTCAGAGCCAGAAGATGCGAGCCCTTGGCACACTTGCGGCGGGAATCGCCCATGATTTCAACAACCTGCTCTCGGTCATCCGGCTTTCTAATAGACTCAATTCGGAAGAAGCGGGTGCCAACGCTGAAATCCAGGAAAACACAGCCCTAATCGAACGCGCTGTGGCTCAAGGGAAGCGTGTGGTTCGCTCGATGCTCGGCTATGTCCGCAAAGGCGCAGCGCACGAGTCGTATGCGGTCGGAGAAATTATTGAACAAACCGTCGGCCTGCTGCGCCAGGAATTTCTCGAAAAGATCACTGTCACCATTTCCATCAAATCGGATTTGCCAAAAGTGACGGGGATGAAAAACATCCTCGAACAAATCCTTTTAAATCTAATCATCAACGCTGCCGAAGCCATGCGCGGGCAAGGTCGATTGGCCATTGTTGCCCGCCAGCAGTCCAATCAGGTCTCGACTGATTTTGCAGTGCGGCCTGCGGCGGCACCAATGTATATCGAGATTATGATTCAAGATTCCGGCCCAGGAATGTCGCACGATACCATCTCGCGGATGTTCGAGCCGTTTTTCACTACCAAAACGGTCGGGAATGATCGCGGAACAGGCCTCGGACTTTCCATGGTATATGCTGGAGCGCGAGAACAGGGCATCGGACTCGCCTGCACCTCGTCGCCGGGCGAGGGAACTACCTTCTACCTTTTAATACCAACTGGCGTAGAAACTTCCAACGTGCCAACTGAGTCTGGTGCTGCTAATATCCTGGCGTGAGGACCGGAAGCGCTCCCTGGAAGGCCACGATATTGGTGATCGAGGACGATCCCGATCAAGTTCTTCTGTACCGAAAGGCGCTCAAAACGTTCCGCTTGCGTTCAGTGGACACCGCTACAAGCGCATTAAGTCTGCTCGAAGAGGAAATTCCGGACGTCATCATTCTCGACCATCTCCTTGCGCATGCCGAACGCGGAACCGACTTTCTCCCAGCCCTCAAAGACAAAGCTGGTCACGTTCCCATCGTATTGATCACGGGCACCTTGAATGTTCAGGGTCAATTAAAGGCTTTGCAGGGTGCCAATTCCGCCCATTACCTGATCGAAAAACCTGTCGATATTGACGAACTGCGGAAGGTGGTCGGACAGGCACTGGATGAGTGCGGAATCGCTGAAACAGTTCGTTCCATTCGTTCGCTCGAACGGGCGGAAATGATTCATACGAGCGAACCCGAACGCCAATTCGCGGAGCGCCTCGCGCGCCAGCATGAGCTCTTAAAGAAATTGCGAAATGGTGTCTCGGCCGGAGAGAGAGCCAACGTCTCAGCATTGGCCCGGGAATTTCGTGTCTCACGTCGAACCATCGCCCGTGATCTCCAGGATTTAGTCAGCCGAGGGCAACTCGATCCATCGGTTTATCCTGATGAGGAAGCATGACGCTCTTCACCGTTTGGGATTGATTCGGTGAACTTTTGACCGCCTCGGGTCGGCATCCTCCGGGATTCGAACCGTTCCCGAAGACTTCCCCGGTGGGCGTCACCCGCTCATTCCGCCCGTTCCGAGATCCTGCTACACCACTACAGGATCACTAACCCAACCGACAAACGTATGAAAAGGCTGCAACGTTCAAGTCTACGGATATTATTCTTTAGCGTAATCGCTCTCCTGGGGATTTTTGCGGAAACGTCTACAGTGGCGGCGACGAGCGCGAATGATCCGGACGCAGACGGTTTGACTACCTCACAGGAAACCGCTCTCGGGACCAATCCCAGCCTGTTCGACACCGACGGTGACGGAATGAGTGATGGCGACGAGGCCCGCGCTGGAACTGACCCTAGGTCGGCATCGAGCGTGTTTCGGATTCTTGGAGCGCCGAAACGGACGGCCAATGGATGGGAGATAAGTTGGAGCAGTGTCCCCGGCAAAAGTTACCAGCTTCAACGCCTGGTCGGTGATGTGATTCCTCTGGCGAATATCCAATGGATCGATATCCAACCCGTGACGGCCAGCGCCGCCGCGAGCATCGCGGTCGATAATAATTCTGCCGGAGTCACTCGATTTTATCGGGTCGTTTTGGTGGATCAGGTTGGTGACTCCCAACCACCTACTCTCGGATTCCTGAAAGCCGATCCTTCACCCATTCGGGCGGAAGGGATTGTCACGCTCACTGTGGAGGCTTCCGACAATATCGATGTCGCCTCCGTTACATTCTTTGACGGAACCACGCCGCTCGGCTCCGCGTCACGGGGTGAAGGCGACCTTTGGAGATTCTTTTGGCCGCTGGAATTTGCGCAAAATGGTTTGCACATGGTAAGCGCCAAGGCCGCAGACGCGGTGGGAAATACGACCACGTCTTCCAATCTCACGTTCACCGCTGCGATCACAAACAGCCAGCCGAAACAGGTCGTGGGACAAGTTCCGATCAAAGGCGACAGCTTTGTGACGAACGGGGCGATTGTAACTGTGGGAGGAAATGTGCGGCTGGGAAATGCTACATTGTCCTCGGGATCGACCCTGAAGATCAACTCCTCCCTCATAACAGGAAATGGAACGGTCAGTCTTCCTGGAATGGGACCCGTCTATCGTGGCGCATTCGAAGTTGACACTGCCACCGGCTGGTTGCATGCGACCACGACCGCGCAACCGATGCTTTTTGCGCTCCCTGTATCATTACCACCTATTCAACTAAGCTCGAACCTCACCATTCAGGCGACCAATTTAACCGCAAATATTCTAAACAACGCTCTCTCTGGGGGCGGCACAGTTCTGTTGAAAGTGGATGGAGATGGCGGAACCGTGCAGTTCGATGGAAGTTTCGCTTTGGACTACAAGGCATTCGTCCTGACCGTGGATGGCAAATGCACCTATAAAGGAATCACTGCTGGCGGTCAGACCGTGTTGAATGTGGGAAAGAAGACCTTTCAGCTCGAACATGGAGCCGTTAGTCTTGCGGGCGGTACGGGGCCTATCTTCAATATCACTGATGGCGAATTCGGCCTTGCGATACCAGGCTCCAGTCAGGCGGAATTTACGATCGGTGGAAAACTCTCCTTACCCATTCCCCTCACGATAACGGTTGCAGGAAAACTTAGCACGCAGGGCTCATTCACACTTACCGGAATTGGCTCCGGAACAGTCGCTGGATTCGTGTTTGATCCCCTGGAATTGTCACTCGCTCGCTCAACCACAGATGCGCCGGTATCACTCACGTTTAAGGGTGGAATCAAACACGCGGTTGGAACCATAAAAGTCACCGGAACGCTTAATTCAGATGGAACCGTGACGAACCTGAGCAGCGGAGTTGAAGATCTGAATCTCGGTAACGGCGTTCAATTATTGGTCGAAAATGGTCAGCCCGTTCTGAAGTACCTGCAGGAAATTGCCGGAGTCCGGAAGTTTCAGGTGAATGGCGGATTCCGTGTTCCGAGCCCCTCGCCTGTGCTGACCTCAGTGCATGTGAGCGGCACACTGGAACTCGAGGGAACCGTGAGCGATTTGCATGTGAAATCATTCAGCGCCAGCAGTGAGGCAGGTTTGAACCTCACTCTCCCGGGCAACATCATTGCAAAGGAAGCTCACGTCAGCCTCGGTTATGGCAATGGCGCGTTCAACGCCCGGCTTGGCGGCAAAATCGATCTCAGCGATAATGCAAAAATACCGTTCGATGCCGGTCTGATACTTCAAGAGAATGACACGCAGGATATCCAAATCGACGCGTTGATATCCCCTTCCGGACTAAACCTGAATACGGCCTACCTCTTCTCCAGTGCCATCCGTTTGGAAGCGAAGACGCCCACCAGCACTCGCAATGCCAGCGGCAAAATTACCATTCAAGGGAATGTTGGCTTTTTTCGGCGTGGCCTCCTGCTGGCAAATCCAACCGTAGCGGATTTCTATATATCCGGAACCAACGTGACCGCATCCTTTGGCTTTCAGGGAGAAAATCACACAGCACTCTTGAGTAGCGGCACTTTGAATCTTCCGCCTGGATTCAGCACCCGCATCTGCTCGGGTGCTGGCGGCGGACCAGCGGTATCAATCACTCCAGCAACACCAATCGTACTGACCTACAGCGGGTCTTTAAAATCGTTGTCGATCACGGGCGGTTTTGATTTTAGCAATCTCGGGTTCACTATTCCGGCAGGTGCCGGGGCAGCAATGGAGCTCTGCACCGCGCGGTTGGTTTTTGCGAGTGATACTCAATACCTGACCAACATCACCGGACGCCTTCTGATTCCGCAGGCGAGCGGAGACTTCCAGCTTACCAGCGGCAGCATGGATGCGAGCGGAAAGTTTGATTTCACCTCATCGGGCAAATTCGTCCTCGCGCAAACCAGTGTGACCTATTCCGCATTGCATGCCCAATATGACGGAACAAACTTTCTTATCTCTGGCTCGGGAAGTGCCGTTCTTCCCAACGGCGCCATCGCTGAGGTTTCGGCCCGATTGACAAACGGATCGCTCAGCTTCGTTGGAACGCAAAACCGCCTCGATTTTGGAGGAGGAGTTGTTTTGGTTCCGATTGAACCAGCCGCGCAGAATCCAATGTTGCAGTTTGCTGAGTCGGGAAGCGCGTTCGCCGGGGCGATTAAAGGGAGGCTACAATTGCCAAATAATCAGTTTGTTGAAATGACAGGGACTATTAATAACAATGTCCTGACGTTGCGTTCGACTGCGCGCGTTCACCTGGGGGATGGAGTCTGGCTGAGCCCGGTTGCAAACGGGCCTGTGCTAGATCTGGTGGCAAATACGACGGGAGCACTTTCGTTCAACGTGCAGGGCCTTTTCCAGTGGCCGGGCAAAGGTGGCGTCACCGAGCAAACCGTGGTAAGCGGGGATTTGCACCTGACCGCTAACGCACAAGGAATTCTCGTATCAAGCTTCCACGCGGACAGCAGCGCGCCCAATCTCGTTTTGAGCTTGGCTCCGAATCTGACGCTGCGCCAGGCCGAGATCAATCTAGGCTACGAGAATCTCGCGTTCCGCGCTCATATAGCCGGTATCATGGATATTGCGACCACTACTTTGAACGTCGATGCGCAGCTTATTCTCAACACTGCAAATGAGAACGACGTTCGCATCGCCGCCGACCTCGCCGTGCAAAACCTCAATATCGTCGATCAGCTTTATTGGTTTCCGACCGCCTTGCGGTTGGAGGCGCAAACCAGGGTGGGAGACCGCCCGGAATTCACACGGTTGCGCGCCACTGGAAAAGCAGGACTTTTCGCAAAAAATACTCCTCTCTCCACCTCCCCAGCCGATGGCGATTTCTACCTTCTGGCTCGCGATGCGGCGGCGGTCCTGGACCTGACAGCCGACGCTTTTGGGATTCGGATCGAACAGGGCACCGTTGTATTGCCCGCCATTTTTCAACCAGGTCTCTGCGCTTCAGGAGGTGCGGGACCGACGGCTGCCGTGTCCGCGGCGAATCCTGTCATTGCCACTTACAAATTGAGCACGCACGCCCTGGCGTTTTCGGGTGCGATTGGGTTCCAAAATCTTGGCGTCACGTTGCCGGACTTCCCGCAAGT
>JAQGOX010000960.1 GCA_028293365.1 Verrucomicrobiales bacterium
TTGAGCCGCAGCGAATCAATGACTTTGTCCTCAGCCTTCTGACTTTTTACGAACAGGACCCGAACAAACGCCTGCCGATGTGGGCACTGGCGAGTTATGACACGGGCACCATGATCGGTTATCACGCGATTCCGGTTATTGCGGATGCTTACGCGAAAGGCTTTCGCGGCTATGATGCGAACCTCGCGTTGACTGCGATGCGGGAAACGGCGCTGGGCAGCCGTAATCGGCAGGATGAATATGCGAGGCAGGGTTATGTTTCGTCCGAAACCGGCAAAGGCTGGCGCGGGACGGCGAAGACATTGGAATTTGCTTTTGACGATTGGTGCATTGCGCAAATGGCGGGCGCGCTCGGCAAAACCGAAGACGCGGAATTATTCAATAAGCGTTCGCAAAATTTCACCAATGTTTTTGATCCCGAAACCAAATTCTTTCGCGGCAAAACCGCCGCTGGAACTTTCCGCGAACCATTCGATCCCAAGTCCTTTTCTCCCGACGATTATGCCGAGGCCAATGCCTGGCAATATACCTTCGCCGTGTTTCATGATGTGCCTGGCATGATCAAGCTATATGGCGGGAATGAAGCTTTCATCAAAAAACTCGATGAACTTTTCCTTCAGGACTCCGACATTCATCATTACCTCGTGGATTTCTCCGGCTTGATGGGGCATTACGCCCACGGCAACGAACCTTGCCATCATGTGCCATATCTTTATGCATTCGCCGGCGCGCAATACAAGACGGCGCTCCGCGCGCATCAAATCATGCTCTTGCAATACGACAATACTCCCGAAGGAATTTGCGGCAACGACGATTGCGGCCAAATGTCCGCCTGGTATGTGTGGAGTGCCATCGGACTTTATCCGGTGAATCCAGCGGATGGAAAATACGTCATCGGCAGCCCGCTCGTGGAAAAGGCGGCTATTCAATTGAACTCAAAATTTTATCCAGGCAAGACTTTCACCATCGTGGCGCACCACGCATCCAATCAAAACATCTACATCCAATCCGCCAAACTCAACGGGCTGCCGCTGAATCGCCCATGGGTTACTCACGACGAAATCATTCACGGTGGAATTTTGGAATTTGAAATGGGAATTTTGCCGAACAAGAATTGGGGAACTGACACTAATTGATTTTAATGTTTCGCACCGTTGCGGGCGTCTTTGCCGTTGCTCGCCGATATGGCAAACCGGGAACGGCCTTTGGAGCTATCGATCACCTCGCGGACCTTACGCAGGAGGCGTGACGGAGAAAAAGGTTTCTCCAGGAAACTCAGTTCCGGCCCCAGCACGCCATGATGCGCCAGCGCGTCATCGGTATAGCCGGACATAAACAGCACTTTAATTCGCGGCGCAATCACGTTGATTTGATCGTAAAGTTCTTTGCCACTCATCTTGGGCATGATGACGTCAGTAATCACGAGGTCAAAAGGTTGCTTCGACTGTATCAAACTCAAGCCTTCAATCGCGTCGCGCGCTTCCTGAACCTGATAACCGGAACTGCGTAACACAGAAGCAGCGAGGCGACGCACTGCGGCCTCGTCTTCGACAATCAGGATGGATTCCGTGCCCTCCGGCAACGTCTCCCGGTCGGTCGAGTCGCCATCAGCCATTATGGGAGCATCAACACGCGGCAAATAAATCTTAAAGGTGGTGCCGCAGTTCAATTCGCTATAAACGCGAATGTCGCCGTCGCTCTGGCAGATGATTCCGTAGCAGGTTGCCAAGCCGAGACCCGTGCCTCGTCCGACCCCTTTGGTCGTAAAGAAAGGTTCAAATAAATGGGATTTCACTTCCTCAGTCATCCCGACCCCACTATCGGTGATGGCAACCATGACGTATTCGCCCACTTCCAAGTCGCGATTTCGGAACCGGGTTTTCTGGTCGAGGGTGACATTGGTCGTCTGGATGGTAAGCTTTCCACCACGAGGCATGGCGTCGCGCGCGTTCACCGCCAGATTCAGAATGACCTGTTCAAATTGACCCGGGTCGGCTTTGACGTGGCCGATTTCCGGATCGAAAAGGGTGCACAGTTCAACATCTTCGCCGATGAGCCGGCGCAACATTTTCCCCATGCCGCTGACGGTTTCGTTGAGATTGATAACACGAGGTTGCAAGACCTGCTTGCGACTAAAGGCGAGCAGTTGGCCAGTGAGCGACGCGGCGCGCTCCGCGGCGGCCTGGACTTCTTCAGTATTCTTACGCAATGGATGGTTTTTCTCCATTTCGCGTAATGACATGGACGAATAGCAGGTAATAACTGTTAACAGATTATTAAAGTCATGCGCGACGCCTCCGGCGAGACGGCCGACGGCTTCCATTTTTTGGGATTGGCGCAATTGCTCTTCACTCCGGCGCAGCGCGGCTTCAGCGCGTTCGGCTTCCGTAATGTCCTGAGTCGTCCCGATGATCCTGATGGGTTGCCCTTTCGTGTCGGTGACGACTTCGCCCAGCCCATGCATCACGCGTATCGTTCCATCCGGCAGGAGCGCGCGATGGTCGCAAACATACGGTCCACCGGAGCGCAACGCTTCGGCGAGAGCAAGCTGCACTTTATTGCGGTCTTCGGGGTGAATGCGCTCGAGACAATGCTTCATGTCAGCGCCTATATCTTTATCCGAATAGCCGTACAAGCGGCGGGTTTCGTCTGACCAAGTGACCTTGTTTTGAACCACGTCCCATTCCCAACTGCCAAGCCGGGCGATACTTTGAGCTTTGGCCAATTGTGCCTGGCTCCGATTCAGACTTTCGTCCGCTCGACGGCGGTCGTCTATTTCGCGGGTCAATTCCGCTGTGCGCTCGGTGACCGTGCGTTCGATGGTCTCATTGATGTTTTCCAATTTGGCCTGGCGCTCGGCGACGTTAAATGTTTCACCCAGGCTTTTGCGAATGGAGATAATGAGAAAAGTTACTTCAAAAATCACCCACCCGGCGTGTTCCAAAGACCGCCAGATGGTCGCGGTCATGACTCCATACACCGATTGGGGCCAGAAAAAACCGCGCAACAAGTGATCGACGTAAACGACGGCGGAGGCGGAGATCAAGACGCGCCAGTCGCGATAAAATGCCAGGATCGCCAGAGAACCGAAAACGTGAAAATGAGTTTCAATCCGGCCACCCGTCACATGGATGAGCAATGCTGACATTAACATTTGTCCCACAGCCACAGTATGGCGTGTCAGCACGCGACCGGGATATCGCAACGCCATGAAGACCGGCAACGCATTAATGAGCCCGCCAAGAAATATGGCAGCGAGGACGTGTACATGAATCTGGCTCTGGGTGCCGATCCAGGTCCGGGGAGCGATCAACACCGCTGCTCCAACGGCCGCGACCCATTGCCAGATCATTAGCCGGCCAAAGAGGGAGTCAGTGTGCCGGCTTACCGCCTGCTGCATCTCCGCGAACAGTTCCACTGTGCGGGAGTCTGTTGTGTCCGACGCTGCGGACGCTCCGTTGGTAATATTGTCCATGGCCGAATTCATTTTGAAGAAGCCAGGCATTGGCCGTGCAAACTGCAGCCAAACACGGCGGTGTGTTTTAATTCAGTGGCTTGCCCGTTCAAAAGAGCAACAATCACGTTTTCTCCAGCGTTGTCCCCCGCATGCCCCCGGGCGGCTGTGATGCCACCGCTGAAAAGCAACTCGCCATCAACACCGTAAAGAACGAGAAAACCTGACGATTCGGCTCCGAAGTGGCGCGCTTCTTCGCCGTTTGGATCAAGCTTCACTTCGACACCGGGAATGGCTTCCGCGCTTTTTCGGAGCGCCGTTTCTGTCCACTCAAGGACTACGTCTTTGGGTTGAATGAAAAGAACGTGCACAGCAACCGGTCCCTGGCACCGCGTCAGTAGCCGATTGAGTTCACCGATGCTTGCTCGGGTGCACGGGCAATGGGGATGTGCAAACATCACCAAAGTTGGGCGGCCAGACTGGCGGGCAATCCGCGATTCGGCGGGCCACCGGGGAGGTGTTTGAGCCGCCCTGGTCGGAGTGTTTTCGTAATTCAAAAACCCCCAGGCTCCTGCGCAGGCTGCGCATAACCAGAGCAGGCAAATGATGAGATGACCAGGAGGTTTCACCTGATCGCCTTTAGCAGCGGATATGCCACCGTTTACTAATGGCCCAAACAAGTTCCTGTAGGCGTATGGCGGGCTCTAATGGGTGGCACTGTCCCGATTCTGCCACCTGGGACGCAAAAAGGGG
>JAQGOX010000962.1 GCA_028293365.1 Verrucomicrobiales bacterium
GTGGTTTAAATATTTTCCTTTTCCCATACTGATCGGACTGCGGGATAGAGTGCGTCACGAGATTTATCACGTTTCACGTGAGATTTGCGGATTTGGCAAGGTTCACCACGTTTCACGTGCGTTCACCACGTTTTACTTGGTTTACCACGTTTTACGTGGTTCACCGTGTTTCACGTGGCGTGCGCGAGAGAAGATACCTGTTAACGGTCTCTGACCGAGCGAACAACGCCGCCAGATCCGCAAATAACCGTGAGGCATTGTAGTTTATCCCGCAGTCTGATCAGTAAGAACAAGCCACGCCCACTCCTTTTCGCTTGGCGGCTGTGAATCCCCAACACCAACCGATTAAGATTCCGCACGGTGCAAATCCCCAAAGAGATACTACCGACCTTTGGCTTAGGGTGAAGTCGTGGCGCGGCATTATAATGAAGGCCAAGACCACCAGCCAAAGTAGCACCGGGACCAGGATGGCATCCCTGATTCGGTTAGTGCGAATGATTGGAAACCTTTCGCAACCCAATCGTATGCACCAAGTGAATAAAGAGAGCGTGCCAGCGGCAGCGAAGCTGGACAGTCGCTGGCTGGGGGTCATTACTGAAAAACCATCATTTTTGGAAAAGAACGCCATGCTGCCCACCAACAAGGGAATCCAAAGGGTGGCAACGAAAAAGAAGGTTTCAAACAATTTCCACCTGGCGCCTTCCTTTGGGTTGACTGATACTTGCTCTCTGCCGGTTTCACCGTGTTTGTTCATGTGATAAATGAGTTTTTTGGGCAACGTAGTTGAATGCTCTGCGCTCGTTCTGACAGGACCGCAAGCGATTCATCACGCTTTCACCCTAAGAATGCCGAGTTGATTGGGTGATTCTTTCATTTTCGGAGGAATCACCCATTCTTCTCGGCCAGAACTATCCCACTCACAAATTCCGTGCTGATCGCGCATTCAGGAGAGAACGTCAAAACTTTAATCACTCGTTTCTCAGCGCCACCATCGGATCGACTCTGGTCGCACGACGAGCGGGAATCCACGCGGCAAGTAGCGCGACGACCAAAAACAGAATGGCAGCGCCACAAAACGTCACGGGATCGGCGGGTCCCACGCCGTACAGTCCTCCAGCTTCGGACGGTGGGCTCCGGATGCCTCGGGTCAGCGCGAGTGTTAGCAGCGTGCCGATGACAACACCGGTTGCGGCGAGCCCCAGTGCTTCGCGCAGGATCGGTCGCGCGATTTGACGACGCGTTGCGCCCAGCGCCTGGCGGATGCCGATCTCGATGGTGCGACGCGCCACCTGGTAAGCCATCAGGCCATAGATGCCGATGCACGAAAGCAGCAGGGCCAGCACCGCCAGGGAACCACACAAAGAGGCGAACGTGCGCTCCTCCCTGATGGACGCGTCCCGCAGTTGCTCCAGGGTACTGACCTCGGTCAACGGAACATTTGGATCAATCGCGGCCACTGCTTTGCGTGCCGCAGCGGTTACTGCAATGGGTGGCAGTCCAGTGCGCAAAATAACATTGGCAAAGGGCAGTTTAACTTGTCGAAACGAGCGATGTACGATCGGGCGCACCTCCTCCTTGATGTGCCTATATTTTGCGTCACGGCACACGCCGACGATCTGCCAGTCTTCACCTTTCTCATCTGATATCGCTAGACCGATCGGGTTTCTGCCTACCAGGTATTGGCGGACGAACGTCTCGTTTACCACGACCACTTTGGGCGCTCCTAAGGTGTCAGTAGCGCGCAGATCCCGTCCGAGCACCAGTGGAATGCCCATTGTTGTGAAGAATGTTTCGCTCACGTAGGCTCCCGTGGTCCAGGACGTGGTTGTGGGTCCGAATCCAGAGGCATTTCCCGGAATTTTGTAGCGGCCGCTATTGCCCTCATACGTCAGCGGCCGATAGAAAGTGAGAGCTGCCGACTGTACCCCCGGAGTGGTGGCGAGTGCCTCCAGGACACGCTCAAAGAACGCCGAGGATTGCGGCCATTGATAACCGACGTTGTCGCAACGAAGTCGGAACACCAAAAGGTGGTCGATCGCATAGCCGGTATTGACATGCGTGAGATTGAAAAGGGTGCGGACGAAGAGGCCAGCTACGCCAACCAGGAGTAACGCGAGGGTGATTTGCGCAGCAACCAGAAATCGGCCCGCACGCACGCGTGGCGCTCCGGGCGTCGCCCGGTCTTTGAGCCCGGCCAGCGGGTCCACGCTCGCGGCCCGCAAAGCGGGCAGAAGACCCGACAGCAAGGCCGTGACTAGAGAAGCGCCCAGAGTGAAAGCCAACACCTTAAGATCGAGTGAAGTATCGTAATGCAGCCCGTCAGGGGAGCCGGCAAGCAATCGGCCGATAGCGGTCTTACCCCAAATTGCGATGACCACTCCCAATCCGCCGCCCAGCAGTGCGATCACCACACTTTCGGTCAGTGATTGCCGAACGAGCCGGCCTTTTCCAGCTCCGAGAGCAGCGCGTACCGCAAACTCGTGTTGGCGAGCGGCGCCACGCGCGAGCATCAGCCCTGCGAGATTGGCGCAGGCAACCAGCAGCACCACACCGACCACCCAAAGCAGTTGCATGAGCGGGCCTTTGTAATAATCGCGATTTTCACCCTGGCCGGCGCGGCCAGCGGTCATCCAGACCTTGGGTTCTTTTATCTTGAGAGCCTGCGCCTCGCGCATAAAAACGACACTCAACGTTGCCTGGAATTGAGAATCGCTCACGCCGGATCTCAATCGAACCATGGGCTGCACCCACCAAATATCGGGATCGCCCCACGTTAACTTCGGCGACAGTTGTGGTTGAACAGACAATGACGCGTAGAAGTCGGTGCGGGTGCCCGGTTGCACTCCGGGAAATGCACGCGGAAGGACACCGACGACCGTAAAACTGAATTTGCCAAGGGTGACCGATTGGCCGATGGCGGCGGGATCGAGACCAAACTGATCTTCCCACAACTGATAAGAGATGACGACGACAGGAGCTGCCCCCGCGAGTTCATCGTCCGTTCCGAGCAAACGTCCGATCAGCGGACGCGCGCCGAGTCCTGAGAAAAAGTTACCCGACACCATCAGACCTTGCGCCCAGCTCGCTTCTCGCCGCGCCCGGAAGGTGGTGCCTCCAGGAATCGCGCAATAACCAAAAACATTGGCTTGGGCCGCAGATTGTTCACGGAGAACCTGAAATCCGCGAACGGAAATAGCATCCCCCAACCAGCGATTGGAACGGTCCCTTCCGGTGTCGATCGCGATTTTATCCTGCCACTTCTCCCAATCGGCACCGGACCACTTAATGAGGCGCAGCTCGTGCGGATTGGGCACAGGCAGTGAACGGAGCAGGATGGCGTTCACGAGCGAAAAGATAGCGGTGCCCGCGCCGATGCTCAGCGCCAGTGACAACACAGCGACCGCAGTGAAAATCGGGCTCCTGCCGAGCAAACGCGTGCCATAGCGAACATCTTTAAGCAGGCTCATCAGTTATGCTGTTTTATGTGGACGGTTAATCGCTCCCCGTATGATCCGAAATAGTTCATGCTTAAAAATCAGCGTTCGGCATCTGCGATCATTCGTCCTTCAGCGAAGTCATCGTCTTGATTTCGCCGCACGCCGGTCGAATCATCCAGGCCGCTATCTCCGCCAACACCCACAAATATGGCCGCTCCACTGAACGTCCAAGTGGCTAGCGCGAATTACTCTCCTTAGACCATAGGCTGAGACGTACAGCATGAACATTTAGCTCAGCACGATCCGGCCTTGGTTGGGACACGCCTCCATCGAAACTCTCCAGTTCTGCGAAAAGCTCTTTCCAAGAAGGCAATTACGAGCCTTCAGCACCCAGATCAAGATGTTCGGGCTTTCCAAACTGTAGTTATGTGAAGAGACCGGCCTGATCACGAAACGAGGCGTAAGCAAGGGAAAATTGGAAATTTGGACTGAAATCGCGCTTGCCGAAGCACTTTTCCTCTCCTTCCCCAGATCAGCTTCCTTCCAGCTCACCCGCGTCAACCCCTCAGCAGGCAGTCTCCTGGCACGCCTCGGCCATCGTTTTTCGAAACTCGTGTCGATCAAGACCGTCCAGATAATTCGGCACTTCATTGACGAGGACAATTCGAAGGGGAATTAACCACACAACACCCAAAATACGCGGAAAATAGGACCGAAATTCATTCCGGATCTCTTCCGTGTGGTCCGGGTATTCCGTGGTTCATTCCCCTTCGAATTGTCCTCGTCAATGAAGTGCCGAATTATCTGGACACGAGTATCGAAAAACGATTACCGAGGCGTGCCAGGAGACTGCCTGGCTGAGGAGTTGACGCGGGTGGGCTGGACGGAAGCTGATTTGGGAGAGGAGAGGAAAAGTGCTCCGGCAATGCTCGAGATCGCGGCGCGCTTGAGTAAAAACGGCGCTGGCAGTAAAGAAATCGCCGCATTCCTGTGGCTTGGCACACCCAAGGGGGCCTACGCGACTTTTGCACCGCTGTATGCAAGGTACAGAAAACGGGCGATCAAGATGGAGAAAGATGAAAATCCATGGGTTGACCCGCCCATATAAACATTTGGAAACAAACCGAACTGGTTTGACACCTCCCACGGACAGAAAAGAAGGTTTACATAAGGTAACAAAGTCAGCAAAGAGGGGCATGAAAAAGCCGTTTACAGGAGGGAACGGAGGTCTGGGGGGGGAGCAAAGAAATCGCGGCGCGGCTCTCATTGG
>JAQGOX010000102.1 GCA_028293365.1 Verrucomicrobiales bacterium
CATGAGCTGTTTTCGCAGAACGATTGAGTAATGTTTTGATGGCTGAACTGGTGCGGGAACGAGCCTTGCCTTCCAGCATTTGCCCGAGCAATACCAACGTTACAATCACTGCGGCGGCCTCAAAGTAAATGGGTGCTTCGCCATGCTGGCGATAGGAAAGAGGGAGCATTTCCGGAAATAAAAACGCTGCGACGCTGAAAAAATAAGCGGTGCCCACGCCAAGCGAAATCAGCGTGAACATATTGAGATTCCAGGTCTTGACAGACCGCCAGCCACGAGCGAGGAATGGCCAACCGGCCCATAGTACCACCGGTGTGCTCAGTATGAATTGCACCCATTGATTGGTTGTTATCGAAAGCACTTGCTCCAGGTGGAATCCTGGAATCACGTGAGCCATGGCGAGGAAGAGCACGGGAAGACTCAAGCTCAGCGCGATCCAAAAGCGTCGGGACATATCGCGGAGTTCGGCGGAATCATCCTCGGTTTCCAGGGTAACAACCTTGGGTTCCAGAGGCATGCCGCACTTGGGGCAGTCACCGGGATAATCCTGCTCTACCTCCGGATGCATGGGGCAGGTGTATATTGTCTTCGTTTCTGACGCCTGCGTAGTTGCGGCTTTTTCCAAAGCCATCCCGCATTTTGGACAGTCACCCGGTTTATCGCTTTCGACGCCGGGGCACATGGGACAGTAGTAAGCACCAGTGCCTTTTGACGGTGTATGAGGGTGCGGAAGTTCGCTTACGGAATGAAGCATTTTAGAAGCATTCGTGGTGGGAGCTGATGATGGCGTTTCAGCGCCCTTCGAGCCGCCACAGCAGGAATGAGCTGGTTCAGAAGCAGGTAATTTGAGAGTGGGGAGGGCGGGAACGTTTTGCTTCAGGAATTTGGTTCGGCAGTGTTCACTGCAGAAATAGAAGGTCTGGCCGTCGCGATACGCGTGCGGAGCCGTTTTCTCGTCCACTTTCATTCCGCAGATTGGATCAATTTTCATATGACACACCGTTCCCTTGTCGTTAGCGCACTCACACTAACGCTAACGCAGAAGCAAATGCATTCTTACACTTTATTTGCGCGAAGGGACAGCCTGACCTAAACGGGCGATAGGGGTTCGCAGGTTTATCTTTGCGGTAGTCGTATGTAATTAATGAAACGATGGGACTTAGTGCGGTGCTGCGGTTCGCATACGCGCTCCGGAACGCGCCTCTGCGAGGCGCAGCAAGCTCCTGTAATCGATGGGACGTTGAAACTTGGCACGACGCTGCCGTTCGCAGAACGGCGGGACGTTCGGGGGCAGAGATGGTTTGGTTGACGTGGGATCGAGGGGCTGTCATTTTCAGGGGAGTGACTGGATCAGCAAAGCGTTTAAACTTGGTAACTCGCAGCCTCGGTGCGGGATTGCTGGTTTTGTGGATGAATGCGCTGATCTTGTGCTGGGTTCACTGCACTTCCGGCGGGTGCGTTCAGCAGATCCATGCGAAGAACTCCCAACCAAGCTGCCACGGGGGAGGGAAATCGGAACACTCGAAATCGAGTGGTTCAAATAGCAACGAGTGCCTTGCGAAAGAACCGGCATCTGCAATGATCGATTCCCCGCGGATTCCGTCTTTTACCGAGGTGTTTTTATTTGCACTCCCGACGGTTTATAGCGTCGAACCTCCCACAGCCACTGGGCCAGCCTTTTCACGCCGGAGTCAATGGGACATTTGGGTCTTCAATCCAGAAGTGTGCCTTGGTCCCGGGATCCGCACTCACGCTCCGCCTGTTTCGTAAGTTTTCCAGGCTATCATAGCCCGACTTCCACCGAACGACCGAGAGAAATTCCGGTTTGTGGCTTGTTGGTATGACACATACACCACCTCGGGCCTTTAATTTAACTTTGAAAAGAATGTGTTGAGGAGATCTTACGAATGAAAGCGTTACTTTATATAATGGCGGTACTCAGCCTAACCGGCTGTGTCTCACCGCCGGAACCATTAGCGGTGAATCATCCGGCAAATCCGCGGGCGGAGAGCTCTCATAATCCGCGACCAGTGTTCGAACTGAACACCTCCGCCGAGCCAACCAACCAGGTTGCGACGGCGCCTTCCGAGCATGCGGACCATGAACATCCGAAAAACCATGAATAACCGGAACCTTTCAGGACCGGCCCTGTTGCTGGTGATCGCCACCGGTTGTGCAACGAACGACACCCAATTCAAAACAGCGGCGGAGACGAATCTGCGCGAGCAGACCGGCGCTGCGGTTCCATGGATTCAAACGGCTTCGGATGCAGCGCGAGAAAAGCAAATGGTTGAGGCGCTGCTGAAGGAGGAGTTGACACTGAACGCCGCCATTCAAATCGCCGTATTGAATAACCGGGGATTGCAGGCGGAGATCGAGGAGATTGGTATTTCGAAGGCCGAGTTGACCCAGGTGGGGCTGTTCCGGAATCCTGAATTCTCAGCCAGCGTCCGCTTTCCGAATCAACCGCCGAGCGCAGCGAATACGGAATTCTCCGTTGCAACGGATCTGCTCGATCTGATCTATCGACCGGTAAGGAAACGCTTTGCCCGCCAGGCGCTGGAGCAAACTCAACTGAGACTCGCGACGGAAGTGCTGAACCTGGCGCATGAGGTCGAGGTTGTTTTTTATTCCATTCAGGCCCAGGAGCAGTTGCAGAAACGGCTGAAGATAATCTCCGGAGTGAACGAGGCCGCGGCGGATCTCGCGCAACGGCAACACGCGGCGGGTAATACCAGCGACCTGGATTTGGCGAACGCGCAGGTCATTTTTTCTCAATCGCGAATACTGGCCGTGCGGGATGAGCGCGAACTGCGAAAAAGCCAGCAGCATCTGAATCGCCTGCTCGGCCTGTGGGGAAAACAAACCGCATGGAGGCTGTCGGATCAGCTTCCGGAGTTGCCGAAGGAAGAAATCAAATTCGATGCTTTGGAGTCGCTGGCAGTGACGCAACGGAAAGATCTAGCCGCACTCGAGGGACGCGCGAATTCCATCGGGGCCGCTTTGGAACTCAAACGACGCACACGCTATTCGCCAGCAGGTGTGAAGGTGGGAGTCGATACGGAGCGCGATCCAGATCGAACTCGATTGACGGGACCAAACCTATCTTTGGAGCTGCCGATATTCGACCAGGGGCAGGGGGCGATCGCCCGCTTGGCCGCGGAACACCGGCAGGCACAACGAGCATTTGAGGATCTGGCGATTCGAATTCGATCCGAAGTCAACGAAGCGGTTGATACTATGATCGCCAATCGTGCATTGACAGAATATCTCGGAAAAACGGTGTTGCCGCAGCAGATCAAAATCGCCAACGAGACTCTGCTTCAATATAATGCGATGCAAAAACCAACCTATGAACTCCTCACGGCAAAAGAGCGGGAACTGAATGCAGAGCGTGACTACATCGAAACTCTGCGCGATTATTGGATCGCGCGAGCCGATCTGCAAAAAGCGATTGGCGGGAAAATAGTCGGTACAGAAACTGGAGCGGCCGCTCCCATCTCCGCAGCGACTCCAATGGCCTCTCAACCTCATCAGCACTAACCTATGATTACTCGAAGGCAATTCGTTGGCG
>JAQGOX010000187.1 GCA_028293365.1 Verrucomicrobiales bacterium
GGCCCTGATTGAAAACTGTCAGGGCAAACGATTGAATGCTCATTATCTTGCTTATTTTGACTGTTTTAACCGCCAGCTTTTTTACGAAGCGCACGATGTGCTTGAGGAACTTTGGCTGCGAGACAAAAAAAGTCCGAATTACGCCTTTTACAAGGGATTGATTCAGTATGCGGGCGCCTTTGTGCATTTGCAAAAAAATCGGCTCCGACCAGCCGCTGCGTTGTTCAAACTGGCCCGCGCGAACCTGCTGCAATATCGAGCGCTGCACGAAGACTTGGATTTGGGAGCCTTGCTCCTAACTCTCCAGGAGTGGCTCACGGACCTTGAAACCACTGACTTCACTCAAAACCCATTGAATCCGGACCACATTCCTCCATTTCTGGCTCCGCGCGCGGAAGGTCCTTCAGCCAGCCCGAACCCGAAGCAATCATAGCGTTCGTTGAGCCTCAGAAGCAGCAATGGGGCCTTCGGTGCCGGAGCAGGGGGACTTTTCTGACCCTCGCATCCAAAGCGTAAAAGGTTATTGCCACCCCGAAAGTTCAGTTGCAGTATCATTGCCATCTACACATCTATTTCAGCTATTTCTATTAGCTGAATGCATCGAGGGAAGTTAATTGAGACAAGGAGTAAACACTGCAATGTTAAAACGAGGTATTTTGGCGATTCTTGCGTCGGCAAGTCTGCTGCAACAGTCAAGAGCGGGAATTTTCAACACCGATTTTAACAGCGGTCTCCCGCCTAACACTTCCACGAACGGTACCGCTGTCATTGACACTAAAGACGGCATTGGCAACTCCGGTGTTCTGAAACTGGTGTCAAATCTCGGCAATCAACTCGGCTTATTTTTAATTGGCGACCTTGATTCGGGTGCTCCTGTATATGGCTTTGATCTTTCGTTTAAAGCGGCGGTCGGACATGCGTCGGGAACTCCTGCGGACGGATGGAACGTTGATTTTGCTCAGGACGTTTCGCCCACTGCAGTTGGCGAAGATGGATCCGGGAACGGACTGCGAGTTGTCTTCGATACCTATAACAATAGCGTTCCCCCAGCCGCTCCCGAGGCGCCGTCGGTCGATGTGTGGGTAGGAGGGGCGGTGGTTGCCTCCAAACTTGTGCCAATCGCCCAACTCCAGTCCTGGTCCAATTCAGATCATTACGGCGATGTGAATATCAGCCTCAAGCCGGACGGCAGTCTAAACGTTGCATTTAATGGGACCGTTTTTTATACGAATTTCTTTATTCCAAACTTTCAGCCACTAAGTGGCGCTCTTCTTGCAATTGACGCTCGAACAGGAGGCGCTACCGAGAATGTCTGGATCGATAATCTTTCGTTTAAGACCTATCTCGCCCCCGTGATTGGATTTCCCGTTCAGCCTCGGGACACAGAAGTGTTACCGGGGCATCCAGTGACCTTTGAGGTTCAAATTAGCAATGGCGAAGGCGCGACGCTTCAATGGCTTAAAAACGGAAGTCCTATTTTGGGGGCAATGGCCAACACATACACAGTTGATAACCCCGCCGCGGAATCCGGCAATAAATACTCCGTTCAGGTCACTTCAGGCGCTCAAGTTGCGACCAGCCGGGAGGCAACCCTCAAGGTGGTCGATCTGGTTGTTCCTGCTCCGCAGACCATAATTGATTTTACTGATGGCATAATTCCCGATGGCACCACACTCTTTGGTTCTGCGACGGTCGATACCACAGGCGGCGTCAACGATTCAGGCGGCTTAAAACTAACGCTTGCGGAGCAAAACGACGAAGGTTATTTCTCGATTCCGAATACCAACTCACTTCCGGTGTACGGCTTTACTATCGAATTTGATGTCTTAGCCGGCGGCGGGGGCGATGCTCCAGCAGATGGCTTTAGCGTCAATTTTGCCTCGGACTTGCCTGCTGTTCTCAGTGGCCTTCAACCCGAGGAAGGTATCGGGACCGGAGCAAGCATTGATTTCGATCTTTTTAACAACGGCGGGGGCGAGGCGCCCTCAATTGATGTCAAGACCGGTGGCGTAGTCATCTCGTCGTTGAAAGTTCCGATTTCTTTTTTGGATACCGGCACTGATTACCACCATGTGATCATCCGAATGGAAAACGATGGGACCATCGACGTTGCTTGCAACGGAATCGTGGCATTCGATAATCTTCAAACCACCTTCAGTTCAATTACAGGGGGCCAGATTCTTTTCGGAGCGCGCACCGGCGGATCTTTCGAGAATCAATGGTTTGATAACATTCAGTTTTCGACTGTTACCACGGCTCCCATTCGCATCCTACAGCAGCCTGTTTCCACTACCGGATTGGTTGGGAGCTCGGCTTCATTTAGTGTGAAGGTGAACGACACCGTCAACGCTCGCTATCAATGGTTCCGAAACGGCCAAATCATCGCAGATGCCACCAACTCGGTTTACACACTCACGCCAGTCACCTCGGCTGATGCGGGAGTTGCCTTCAAGGTCAGGGTCGCGGGCCCGAATAACGTTCAAACAAGTTCCGAGGCGGTGCTGAGCACGCTTGCATTAACTGCTCCTGCAAGTCCGGATCTCTTTGTCGACTTCAACTCCGCAGTGCCAGCGACCGTGGCGCGGATCTACGGAAATGCGGCCTATCGGAGTACTGGAGGCGCGGGCGGCTCTGGTTACGTTTCACTGACCGATGCGGTCGGCAGCCAGAGTGGTGCGTTTGTGGTTCAACCTCTCGCGGCGGGCGCGGAATTGAATGCGTTCACAGTTGCTTTTGATGTTCGAGTCGGGGGTGGGGGAGTACGTCCGGCCGACGGTTGGAGCTTCGACTTCGGCAGTGATATCGCGGAAGGAACCGTGGGCGGCGCTGAAGACGGAACTGGGACTGGCCTTACCGTCGGATTTGATATTTATGACAATAGCGTTCCGCCAGTGGCTCCTGAGGCTCCATCGATCGATGTTCGTTTTAAGGGGAATTTGGTTGCGCAATTAAAGGTGCCGCTATCATCGGTCGAAACCGGATCTTTGTTCGCACCCGTAATCATCCGGGTTGAATCCGATGGAACCCTCGATCTGGCCTTTAACGGCCAGGTCATTTATAATAACCTTCGACTTCCCGGTTGGGCCCCGCTTTCGAAGGCGAAGTATGGGTGGTATGCCCGTACCGGAGGAGCAGTCGAGAATCAGTGGCTCGACAACGTCAAAATTGGCATCACCAAAACCACTGGACCTCTACGTATTACGCAAGACCCGGTCGGTCAGGGAGTTTTGGTTGGTCACATTGTGACTTTTACTGGTTTGGTTAGCGATCCGGCGGGCGTAACCTACCAATGGTTAAAAAACGGTTCGCCAATGTCAGGCGCGACCTCCAACAGTTTTACTATTCTTCCAGCAATTGAGGCAGACAATGGGGTAACCTATTCATTTCGTGCCACGCGCGGCACTGAAGTCGTTACCAGTGCTGTCGCCACTCTTTCAGTTCTCACCGATATCTCTGTCACGAGCCCGCAGTTCGTCGCGAATTTCGATGAGGCCCTGCCCGATGGTGCTCTTTCCGTGGGGGCTGCCGTTGTCGACACAGGCAGCGCGGGCGGAAACGACACGATGGTGCTGCACCTTACGGACGATATCGGTGCCACTGGTGGCGGTTTCATAATCCAGGATTTTAATAATGGAACGCCTGTCGCGGCATTTACTGCGAGTTTCAAACTATTGATCGGGCTGAATGCTGGAACGCCGGCAGACGGCCTCGCTTTTGCATTTGGTTCCGGACTGCCGGATGCTGTTTGGGGACCCGGCGGTCCCTCGACCGGCCTGGTTCTCGGCTTCGATACCTACGACAACGGAGGCGAGGCTCCCTCCATTAATCTTTTTTGGAAAGGTGAGTTGCTCCGTGCGAAGAAGCTGCCGATCGCGGATGTTCTAACCGGAGATCATTTTGAGGATGTATTTATTCGGCTGCAAAGCGATGGGACAGTTGACGTCGTTTATAAAAATAACGTTATTTTTTCGGATGTTCAACTACCCGGATTCGCGCCTGTTGCCGGTGCTAAATTTGGTTTCGGTGCGGCGACGGGTGGGGCCTCTGAGGCGCACTGGATAGATGATGTGAAGATCGCTGTCTCGACTGCAGGGGAAGCGCCTCGAATTACTGGCGCACAGTTGCAAAACGGCAATTTGGTGATCCAGTTCACTGGCGGCGGAACGCTCGAATCGACATCTGACCTCGGCTTGAATGTTTGGACCCCGGTGGCGAATGGCACCACCAGTCCGGTAAGTATACCGGCGAACGGGGCAGCGCAGTTCTTCCGCGTGAGATTATAACTGTTCTCACTGGAGGCCGCATTCAACAACGGCCCTTCTTTTTTGCACTTGCGATTCCGGCCAGCGGCTTCATATTACCGATGCCTTGGCGCCGCGTGTGCGGATGCCATCATAGGCTGAGAAAGAGAAGTTAACCAGTAACCTAACCTTCAACCCTCCGTTGCCACGCAACGTTCGGTCCGTTAGGCAATGGAGTCTTCGTTTGCGCATGATCGCGCGGCCAAGCCTCCCGTCCGTTAATTAAAATACAGTATGCTTACAATGGAAGAAGCCATGAAGCAGAGCGCGATGCGCTTTGCCGCTGGCGAAATAGTCAAGGGAACAGTCATCGAAGTCCGCCCCAAAGAAGTCCTCGTCGATATCGGCTACAAAAGTGAAGGCGTCGTCGCCGGAAACGAATTTGACGACATTAAAGCCGTCAAGGTCGGAGACGAAGTTGACGTGTTGATCGAGAAGCTCGAAGACAAAGAGGGCATGGTCATTCTCTCGAAGGAGAAGGCTGAGTTTAAGAAAAACTGGGATAAGATCCTCACGATTTGTAACGAAGGCGGTATCATTCCCGGCAAAGTCAAAGCTGTGGTCAAAGGCGGCCTGCTCGTCAACATTGGTGTTGAGGCTTTCCTTCCCGCTTCACAGATCGACATCATCCCACCGAAGAATCTCAATACGTTCGTCGGCAATACCTACGACTTCAAAGTCGTTAAAATTAATCAGGAGCGCCAGAACATCGTTCTGTCACGCCGCGAACTGATCGAACAGGAACGCAACGAGAAGCGGGCGAAGTTGCTCTCCGAAATGACTCCTGGTGATATCCGCAAGGGCACGGTCAAGAACATCACCGATTTCGGTGCGTTCATCGACCTCAATGGCCTCGACGGTTTGCTCCATATCACCGATATGAGCTGGGGTCGTATTGGCCATCCTTCCGAAATTCTGAAGGTCGGTCAGGACATCGACGTGGTTGTTCTCGATATCAATCGCGAGAAGGAACGCGTCAGCCTCGGCTTGAAGCAGAAGTTGGCCAATCCCTGGGAGCAGATCGAATCGAAGTATCCGATCGGCACCAAGGTCAAAGGAAAAGTCGTCAACCTCGTTCCCTACGGCGCATTTGTCGAAATCGAACCCGGTGTCGAAGGTCTTGTGCATGTCACGGAACTTTCATGGACCAAGCGCATCGCGAAACCTTCCGATGTTCTCAAACCCGAACAGGAAATCGAAGCGGTCGTCCTCGGTATCAACCGCGACGAACAGAAGATCTCCCTCGGTGTGCGTCAATTGGATACGAATCCGTGGGACAAAGCCCTGGAGAAATATCCGCCTGGCACTCACGTCAAGGGCAAGATCCGCAACCTCACCAGTTACGGCGCGTTTATCGAGCTCGAA
>JAQGOX010000192.1 GCA_028293365.1 Verrucomicrobiales bacterium
GTGGTTCTGCGGGATCTGTATTTTTTTATCTCCCAGAAGAATGATGGCGCATCGGATGCTTCAGCAATCACCGTTTTCTTCAAAATGGATGACAACGGAATGGGGCATCGTGGCAGGACCAACGTGCTTGTTCGTTCGTTCACGACAACAATGAGGAATAACTAGTGCGGAGGCCTGGTTAATAATCGAGCCTCCTGAGCCAGTCAACGACAGGAAAATAAAATGAAAACCTTTCAATCTCCAGGATCTTCCGAACAAGGATCGATCCTTGTGGCTGCGGTCATATTTTCAGGGATATTAGGCATTGGCGTTGCGGGTATGATGAACCTTAATATTTACCGCACCCGCGCGGAAAACGCCCGTTGGAATTCGAATCAAGCGTATTACCATGCCGAAAACGCTCTCGATTGGGCGGGGCAGGTCATCGCGGATGCGACAGTTGGAGGAACGAATGCTCCGTTTCTTGGCAAGTATTCAATCTCCGGAACCAATAGTGGGACGGTTGCGATTCCCTATCTTCAGACCATTGCGAGTGATCCTGCGACCGGGTTCAAGAATGCCTGGGTCAAGGTCGCAAACCATCCAAGCGGAGTGCCAAACCTCTATCAGGTAACTGTCTCAGCCGAAGTAATGGACAATGTTCGAACGGTCCAGGCGACGATACAAAAAAACCCGCCCAGTCTTGTATTTGATTATGAGTATTTCCTGAACAATTGGGGATGGTGGTGGGGAAGCAGCATCACAGGGGACGGTGACAATCGAGCGAATTGGGACTTCGATTTTCGTGACAATCCCATGGTAAATGGTTCGGTGTTGGCGAATGGTATGATTTGCTCGGCCGGCGTTCAGGTGGATCCGTTGAGCGGCCACGTTCCGTTCGCGGGATTGGCTGGAACTGATCCGATCGATTGCGTTCACACCGGTACACCGCGACTACAGATGCCGAATCTTTTGGATTTTGAATATTACAAGACGAAGGCGATTTCGGCAGGTGGAAAGCTTTCGGTTGGCGGGTCTGTGATAGTAAGTGGATTTCAAACGAATGCCGCCAAACCAGGCCTCTATCTTTTGGGTACTCCGGCTGCTCCAATCAGGATTCAAGGTCCGGTTGTTATCCCGGGCGATGTGGTCATCAGAGGAACTATTACTGGCACCGGAACCCTGTACGTTGGTGGAAACCTGTATGTCGCAGGAAACGTTACATATTTAAATGGTCCCGACTTCAGCACGCCGCCTGCTACTTTGCCTCGAAGCCAAACCGATCAGTGGGTGCAAAATGCCGTCAGTGCGAACAAAGATCTGGTAGCATTCGGCGTCCGGGGATCCATTTTTGGCGGTGATGTTGGATCCTCCGATTTTCAAACTTACTGTTGGAGTTACCCCGGCGTCGGCCTTTCATATCTGGGGGACGAATCGAGTCTCGGCCAGGATGGCATCCGCGGAACTCCTGATGATGGGATTGCCTACACGCACACTCTCGGCTCAACTGTGGTTAATAACGCCTCATATGACGCCGACGGTGACGGGGTTATTGATCATGCCTACAATCTAAGCAATGACATTTTGATGACGGCGGCCCGGGCTGGGGCGATTTTAAATTATCCCGTCTCAAGCGGTGTGCCGGTCAATTACAACACTCTGGCGACCTGCGCCTACAATCGGATGGATGGGATCTATTACTGCAACCATGCCGCCGCCTGCCGCATGGCCATGAGCGGCCAAGCTGTTTGGAATGGCGCAGTAATCTGTAGGGATGAATGTATCATCTTTAATAACTCTTTGAAGTTCAATTACGACCCTCGAATTCACAGTCGATACTCCAATGATCCGAATCGAGTTGTCGATCTTGGCTTGCCAATAGCGAACCTGGTGCGAATTCAGCAAATCGACGAAATCCCTCCGGTCGCTGGATTTTATGGTGAGCAGTAAGTTGTTCGATGAGGTAAACTGATATGAAAAAAGGTTTTAATTTGAGCATTGCGAGCTGGATCGTTCTGCTCGGGGCTTTCTGCTCCATTTTGAGCTGCCGCGCCGTTGATCCTCCTCCCGCCGAAGTTCTGAAGGCTCCTCTAAGCGAACAGCTAAAGTATCTGGAAAAGGTTGGACGAGAATCAACTCGAGAGCGATCCAAAGTCGCACGGAAACGGTACGAGGAAAAACAACAATACCGGGAGGCAGTCGCCGCCCAACTTGATCGCGAACTAATCGAACAGCGCGAATTAATGATTGCACAAAGTAAACCCTCGGACGAATCAAGCGGGGTGCCCGGAGCGATTGGAGGATTGGTGGGTGCCAGTTCTTCAAGAAGAGTGTGGGTGTTTCTGTTGTTCGCCGCATTACTGCTCATGATCCATCGTTTTCGCGATAGTCTTTTACGAAAATTCCAGAAAGATTCGTAGTCCCTCCTGCCCGGGGCAATATTTTACCCCAGCCTCGCGCACTTTTTGCCAGTGAGTCCGTTGGGGTAGTCCATAAATCATCCAGTTTGTCCGCCTTAGATACATTATCGGACGTATTCATCTTTGATTCGCCCTGTTTGCGTCTGTTCGTAATGTTGGCACCCCAAGTGCTTGGCGTCAGGTCTATATGACCCTATTGATGTGGGGTAGTTAGGAATCATGAAGATCAGACTGGGTAATCAAGTTGATGGTTTTACGTTGGCCGAGGTGATCGTTTCGGCCGGAATTGCGGTCATAGCGCTCGGCGGGATCATTTATGGATACATACTTTCGGCGCAACGGGCCGAATGGTCAGCATACTCACTTGCTGCCCAATCGCTTGCGATGCAACGGTTGGAGCAGACCAGGGCCGCAAAATGGGATCCGCTTGGCTATCCGCCTGACAACGATCATTTAACGACCAATTATTTTCCAATTATCCGGACGAATATTCTGGATATCCCTATCACTCAGACCAATTTCGTATTCGCCACCAACACAACTACGATTTCGACGGTTTCTACGTCACCTCCGCTTCGGATGATTCGGGTGGATTGCACCTGGAGTTTTCCCAAGCGCGGGACATTCACAAACACCGTGATGTGTTATCGGGCGGCGATTTCTGACGAATGAAGATCAAATGTATCACTTGCAGGAGTCGAGCGTTTACTCTTCCCGAAATCATGGTGACGAGCGCTTTGCTTCTCATGGTAGTGGCGGGGATGTTGACCGGACATTTGTTCGGGATCCGAATGTTCCAAATAACCAAGGCGAAGCTCGGCGCGAGCGATGACGCCCGGAGAGCGGTTGGCGAACTCATTAATGATATCAGGAGCGGAAAGATAATTAAGGTCGGAACTGGAACGATCAGCAACTTCACCGAAGTGGGATTTGGCGCTCGAGAGGCTGGATCGGCCATACAGATTTACGGAAACGCCACCAACACAAATGCTTTCACCCGTTATTTCCTCGATACAGACAATCGTCTCAAGCGAACCACGAATGGGTCCACCGCAGTATCGGTTGTGGCCAGCTTTGTTACGAATTCGGTGATTTTCACTTCCGAAGACGAATCCGGCACGGTGATTTCAAATAATTTAAACAATCGGGTGATTGGTATGATGCTTCAATTTTACCAAATTCAATATCCAATTGTGAAAGTTGGACCCGGCAATTTCTACGAGTATTACCAATTGAGCTCCAAGGTAACGCGGCGCACACACGAGTAAGTATGAAACCGAATTGCCCAAAAAAACCGGCTGCCTATGCCTTGGTGATCGTCATGTTTTTCACGGCAGTCAGCCTGATCGCTCTAAGTGGAGCTTTGAAATGGACCTCGACGAACGTGCAATTGACGGATCGAAATAACGAATATTTTAATTCGGTTTATGCCGCCGAAGCCGCTACCGAAAAGGTGTTGTCCAAACTGGGCCGCGATTATGTCTCTTCCGGAGAAGGGGCTGTCTACAATTTCCTGACGAATTATCAGACCATGTACCCGACCACGGCGGAAGATGCGTATTGGAACAGGTATTCCTTCAGCGACGCCACCGGAAACTCGAACAAAACCTATGTGACGCGTATTTCGACCGCGACATATACCAACCTTATGTCGCAATATGCGGGTCTCAACGGACTTGCGGCCACCTATCGTATTGTCTCGAATGCCAAACGTCTCGGTTTGGTTAGGTCCGTGACTGCTGGGGTCAAACAGGACATTCAGGTCGCGGCGATTCCGCTTTTTCAGTTCGCGATTTTTTACGGGATTGATCTTGAGATCAACCCCGGGCCGAACATGACGATCACTGGCCGGGTCCATAGCAACCATGATCTCTACCTCCAACCGCAAGCGATCTTGAAATTCCTCAGTCACGTGACTGTGGTCGGCAAAATCTACATTGGCAAGTCGCCTTTGGATCCGACTGTGCGGACGCCGGGTACGGTCACTTTTGGGGGCGAGCACGATGGAGGGGCCTCCTCTCTCACTCTGCCAATCGGGACAAATAATACCGCGCTGGCGGTGCATGCGGTTCTGGAAAAGCCTCCGGTCGGAGAACTTAAGACCTCACTGATGGGCCAGCAAAGGTACTACAATAAAGCGGACCTGGTTATACAGGTTTCGAATGCGGGGGTGACCGCGACCAGCGGCGCCTTTAATGATTTCGCCACCTCTATTCCGGCGTCGCAGATTGCGTCCTTCTTGACAACCACGACCACGTTTTACAATAAGCGTGAAGGTAAAACGATCAACGCGGATGAAATTGATGTTGCCAAACTGAAAAACTGGAGCACGACCAACACTACGTTGCGGGCAGTCATGCCGAGAGATGTCTCGTCCATTTACATAATCGACACTCGGACGCAAACGTCCAGCACCGAAGTTGGCGTTCGCCTGGTCAATGGCCAAACATTACCAAGCGGCGGATTGACGATTGCTACGCCTGCTCCAGTTTACATCAAGGGCAATTACAACGCCCCGGCTGGTGCTCTGGGAACGAGTGATACTTCGGGGACAAAACCGGCCTCAATCGTCGCGGACGCAATTACGATTCTTTCCACTGCGTGGAACGACTCCAATGCTGGCAAAGCCATTTCGAGTCGAAACGCGGCGGATACGACAGTGAACGCGGCGTTTCTTGGCGGGATCGTTCCGAGCGACGGTGCTCATTATAGCGGGGGAGTCGAAAATTTTCCACGTTTTCTCGAGGAATGGTCTGGAGACACTTTCACCTACAATGGATCCATGGTCGTCATGTTTGAAAGCCAATATGCGGTCGCTAACTGGGGCGGTTCGGATGTGTACGGAGCGCCAAGTCGCAACTGGGCCTTTGACGTGAATTTCATGGATGCCACGAAACTTCCCCCCGGCACACCTTCGATTTTAACGGTAATTCGAGGCAGTTGGTCGATTGTCGCTCCCAATTCGGTTCTCTGATGAAACCTACACATTTTTTTCCCCGCGCGATCCGGAATTTATTTTGTTGGATTACATTTGGCTGTGCCTTAAGTCTGCCGGCCGGATTTTCAGAGCCTGCGAAAATCCCTCGAATTCGCTTCTCTTATTTCGAAGAACGAATTTCGGAAGCTGGAACCATCAAGAAGACCAGGATTGCGATTGATGCACTTACATTGAATTGCCAGCCGCCTTATGGTTGGCAGCCCGAAGTCGACGAAGGACAGTCATCCGTGCGGTTTCGTTCGCTCAATTTGAGCGCAGCATTTTCCATTACTGTGTTACCAAAAACCGCTGCTGGGGAAAGTTCGAACGATCTGCGGACCAGGCTCGGGAAGGAATTTGGCAAGATTGAAATAGTCGAGGAGTTCCAAGCTTATACCGCCGGCCCGGCCGGAATTGCATTCGAACTGAAGCAGGACCTCTCTGACCGTTTGATTAATCGAATGATCGTAGCTTATTTTCCCTCGGGTCGCGATCTGATCGAGTTGAAACTTGCCGCTCCGGATGTTACCTGGTCTCAAAGCCGTCGAATCTGGTCTCAGTTTTTGAATTCGTTTTCAATCGGAAAATAAGTTTCGACGGGTTGGCATCACTGCTTTTTCTTCATTCTTTTCCAATTTAGGGTGGAGCGCGTCATCGTGAAATCGTTGCAGGAAGGCCGCTTTAAATAAATCGGATTATTCCGTTCCAGCCACGAGGGGGGCTAAAAGGTTCCGTGCAATACGAAGACCGGTCACTTCCATTTTTTGCCCTTTCATCGGTGAATTTTCATCAGTCGGATGATCCCGGTATACTGGATCGTGCCAGCCTTCGATATTCAGGTCGGAATCGTAACCGGTTCGTATTAATGCATGAACAATCTCTGCCCAGTTTGATTGTCCGAGTCCGGGAAACCGGTGCTCCGCGACTCCAGGATGGCAAATGCCATATCGGCGGAGCAGGGGATGGTTGATAAAGGCATCCTTCGCGTGAAAATGGAAAATGCGACTCCCGTAACGGTGGATGGTTTCGACGGGATCAATGAATTGGCAAATCAGATGGCTCGGATCGAATTCCAATCCAAAGTTATCGCCTCTTACAGCGTCGAAAAACCGGTCCCACATCGCCGGTTGCGCGAGCATATTATAGCCCATAAGCGGTAGATGGTATACCCCCTGTGGACAGTGTTCGAATGCAATGCGGCATCCGTGGTCCGCGGCGAACCGGCCAATCGGCTCCCAAAAAGCGACCAGGTTTGGAATAAAGTTCTCGAACGGTTCGTAAATCGGATTGCCTCCGCGCTCGTTGCGGGAAGTGTGGATAACCGCACCGGGAAATCCCGCCACGGTCCTGATTCCCATTTCTGATGCCACAACTATGGCGTGCCGAAATGTGGCAATCGCCGTATCGCTCTGGTCAGCATCAAGGGGATTGGCGTAGAGGGCTCCAATTGCCGATATGCGGATTCCGCTGCTTGTTGCTTCCGCTTTCAGTTCGCGGGCTTTCGTCAGCCAATCTGTTTTACCGGGACCGCAGACAGAATCCGAAAAACGCATCCAGGCGACCGAACCCATTTCGAGCTTGGCTACATGGGCCAGCTCATCAATTCGGGACAACATTCCAACGCGCATAGCTAATGCCGGCTCTCGGACGGACCGCCTGCCGCAGCGGCAATGTCCCCCTCGCCGAGCTTTCGTTTGAACAAATCAATCGCGAGTCGATAACAGGTGAGCGCCAACTCTGGATCATAACGAGCTCCTTCATCGCGAAGAAAGGCGTGTTGTCCGTTAAATTCATGCCAGGTGAAATTCAGTCCTGCATCCGCAATTGCATTGTAAACAATGGCGCGTCCTTCGCGCGGAACGTGCGGATCCTGACGCCCCCAAATCATCATCAACTCCCCCTTGATCTCGCCCACTCGGTCGAGACTATCGTCCTTCATTCCTTTCCCGAGCCCGCGTTTATGAATATCCGTTGCGTAAAAGCAAACCGCAGCCCGCACTTCCGGGTTCATTGCAGCGCGAAATGCCAGATGTCCACCGATGCAAATTCCCATCGCCCCGAGTTTGCCTGTGCAGTTTGGGTTTTGCTGAAGGAACTGGAGCACCGCGCGCGCATCAGAATCATAGTGGGCGAGGTCTTTCGTTGTTTTGTGTGCGTTTCCACGATCTGCGCCACCCTGGTCATATGGGATCACTGAACCTGCCGGTTCGAGTTCGTGATAAATCTCCGGGACTGCCACGACAAAGCCGTGCCCTGCCAGCAGTGCAGCGGTCCGGCGGATCGGGCCCGTAACCTGGAAAATCTCGGAGTACAAAAGTATGCCTGGATATTTCCCTCCCGCCACCGGTCGAAAAAGATGCGTCCGCATCGGCCCGCTCGGGGTTTGGATTTCGACCGATTCGTTGTCTTTAATGATCATCCGTTACTCTTTGTAAACGGTTGTCCCGCATTTGAAAAGGGATCAATGATCCTGGTCGCTCCAAAGGCGAAAATGCTTTTATCCCACTGCACCCGGAGCCGCCGAAAGCTGCACATCTCTGTATCCTCCGCGCGCCTTGAAATACACGATGAGTCCGAGATAGCAAATAAACATGATCGCTGGCAATGCCGCGACTTTTCCAAGGGTTGCCTGGTTGTTAACACCACGGATCTCTTCTACGGATAATTGTTCGGCCGGGGTTAGCAGCGCGATTTTTGCTTTGTCGAGTGGGCGATAGGTAAAGCCGTATTTGTGTTGCTGAGTTTCCACGATTTTTGAATGCAGCCCCGGGTTTTCCTGAGCAAGACGTTTGTCGAGCGAATCATCCTGAATGGTTCCGAGCAGGGGGCTGCCAATCACTCCCACCGCGATCAAACCGACCGCGCTTACAGAACTTAAAGTGAGGGCGCCCCCTTTCGGAAATTGCTCCGAAACAATACCCAGTGTTGTTGGCCA
>JAQGOX010000213.1 GCA_028293365.1 Verrucomicrobiales bacterium
AACGAAACGGAAAAATCGAGTCATGGAGGTTGGTCGGCTTCCAAATCGGCAATCGTCCTGTTTATTGCGACTATCCTGGTGGCAGTCCTGTCAGAATCATTGGTGGGATCGATCGAGGAGGCCAGAATGCACCTCGGATTTACCCAATTATTTGTTGGCGTAATCGTCGTCGCCATCGTCGGCAACGCCGCTGAGCATTCGAGTGCCGTGATGATGGCCCGGAAAAACAAGATGGACCTGTGCCTCGGAATTGCCATGGGCTCGAGTTTGCAGATAGCGCTCTTTGTCGCGCCTGCCCTTGTGTTTATCGCCTACTTCTTCTACACACCGATGGACCTGGAGTTTTCCATCCCGGAAGTTGTGGCAGTGATCGCCTCCGTGCATATCGTCGGCCAGATCAATGGCGACGGCGAGAGCAATTGGCTTGAAGGCATACAATTGATCGCCGTGTACATGATCCTGGGAATATTGTTTTACTTTTTACCTGCGGCCGCCGGTCACTAGAATTTTCAACAGAGTCTTGTTTTTCCTGCCGAACCTGAGAAGGTCGGCGGGGTGCCACCTATGAAGACGATTTTGCTCGTCGATGACGATCACGTGTTTCGCACGATGCTCCGCGATTGGTTCGCCGATAATCATTGGGAAGTTTTTGAGGCGGAGGACGGAGAAACCGGTGTGCAAATGGCGCGAGAACACCGGCCTGACGTCGTGATTTGTGATCTGCTCATGCCCCGTATTAACGGCTTCCAGGTTTGCCGCGCTTTAAAGGCTGAACCCGAAATATTCGCAAACACAAAGGTTATCGTCACGACCGGAAGCGGATACGAGACCGATCGAGTCAACGCATTTGAAGCGGGCGCCGATTATTATGTTACAAAGCCGGTCAAGCCCGATGACGTGCTGAAGCTATTACAGCAACCCGCCGGCGCGCGCGATCCACAGAAGCCTACGACTCAAACCGAACGATTACGGGCCGCAAGGCTGGCAGCGGGCAATCGATTGAAATTCTGGGGTGTGCGCGGATCGGTGCCCACACCCGGACCAGGCACAGTGCGCTATGGAGGTAACACATCCTGCATCGAAATCCGTGCTGATGGCGAATTGATCATTCTAGATGCCGGCACCGGAATCAGGGTTTTGGGACTGGAACTTGTTTCCGAGTTTAAGGACCGTGCCATCACGCTGACCTTGCTAATCTCCCACACTCATTGGGATCATATACAGGGATTCCCTTTCTTTGCGCCTGCCTACCAGCTTAATAACAATATTCGCGTCCTCGCCTACGATGGGGCTCAAGCCGGCCTTCAGGCCGCATTAGCCAGCCAGATGGAAAGCCCTTATTTTCCAATCACCATGAGTCAGATGCCGAGCACGATCCGTTTTGAACAACTAAAAGACCTGCAGTTCAATATCGGAAAGGTGAAGGTCGAAGCCGCGTTTATGAATCATCCCGGGATTTGCGTCGGATACCGATTGCAAACCACTGGAGGATCCGTGGCTTATATTCCAGATAATGAATTGTACGAAAGGTTAAAATCCGAAGGCGGCAGTGCCGACAGCAAGGACCCGCGAGCCATTCATGATTTCGCAAGGCAGCAGGATCTGAACCTGCTGGAATTCGTCCGAGATGCAGACATTTTAATCATTGATGCGCAATATGATTGTACGGAATATCCTCGCTTCGTCGGTTGGGGTCATAGCTGCATGGATGATACAGTGCGACTTGCCGTTAACGCGGGGGTAAAGAAATTATTTTTGTTTCATCACGATCCTGGCCACGACGACCGTCAGATTGCCGATATGGTGGCTCACGGCCGCGATTTGGTGACAAAGCTGGGCGGAGCCACTCAGGTCGAGGCGGCCCAGGAAGGGCTGGAAGTTGAAATTAAAGCTCCGGCAAGCGTATTTTCACACCACACTTAGGATTCGAACAAACCTGTCCACCCTCCCAGCGCTATGGAATTAAGGCGATACGTTCATTTGGCCTGCATCCTTTCGCTCATTTCGATATTCACGACCGCAAAGGGAGTTGAACCAGCGACGATCCCGGTCGGCGAAGATGCCTACCTGCAATGGGACCACTGGCCCTACCAACGGATCGGTGCACGCGCGTATATGCGCAGCACGTACGACCGGCGGGGTGGTAACGAAGGCGCGGATGCGAGCCATTTTCTCTATCAGTTGGCGGATGATGACAGTGTAACACTCGATGTCGCCGGCACAGGCATACTGTATTTCGCACGTTATAACCATTGGCACGGAAGTCCCTGGCGCTACGTAGTGGATGGGACCCAATATATCGTTCAAGAATCGAGCACTTCAGATCCGAACCATCCTGCGGCGGGTTCCACCTTTATTCCGAAATTACTTTTTCCCGCACCACTCGCAGCGACGTGGGCAGAAACGAAAGGCGCGGATCTTTCCTGGGTGCCGATACCATTTGAAAGCTCGTTTCGAATGGGTTATTCGCGCACCCGCTACGGAACAGGCTATTATATTTATCATTTGTACGCGCCCGGCGCTAAACTCTCCCGCCCGATTGAAAGCTGGAGAGGAAAAACTCCTCCATCGACCGAAGTTTTGGAATTGTTTAACCGCTCGGGCTCGGATATCTCGCCCACCAACGCAACGGAAGTCCATGGTTCTTTCGATTTGGCAAGCGGCGCAACCCGCGTCTTAATTAACATTTCAAATGGACCGGCCTCACTGCGAAAAATAAGTTTTTCGATTCCCAAAGAGCAAGCCCTTGCATTCGGCCGCACTCAACTGAAAATCACCTGGGACGATCGCAAAGATCCGTCAGTGGACGCGCCGTTGGCATTATTTTTTGGAGCGGGCACGTTGTACAATCGGGACAGCCGGGAGTACCTGGTGCGTGCTTTTCCTTCCTTCATTCGATCGAGGCCGGAGCGAATTGACCTGGCCTGCTTCTTTCCGATGCCGTTTTTCAAATCCGCAAGGCTTGAGTTAACCGCATCCGCAAATGTTTCCATCACGAATATTTTTTGGAGTGTAAAGCATGAACCTTTTCGGGATTCGCCGATTCAGGTTGGCTATTTTCATGCGACGTTCCGCGATTTCCCCCGACCGGAACGTGGGCAGGATTTGGTGCTTTTAGATACGCGAAATGTTGAAGGCGGGGGTGACTGGTCCGGGAACTTCATCGGCAACTCCTGGATCTTCTCGATGAATGCAAATCTCGGAACCCTGGAAGGCGATCCGCGTTTCTTCTTCGATGACAGTCAAACCCCACAAGCTTATGGCACAGGCACTGAGGAATGGGGCGGTGGCGGCGACTATTGGGGCGGTCGTAATATGACTCTTCCGTTTGCCGGCCATCCAGTCGGCGCAAGGAATTTGATCGAGGCTAAGAATGAAGAAGACAAAATCCAATCGGCCTACCGGTTCCTGCTTGCCGACCTAATGCCCTTTGGGAAAAACGCGGTCATTCGGCTTGAGCATGGCGGACAAAATGAATCGACTGAACACTACCAAACAATCACTTACTGGTACGGAGCGCCTGCAGCGACCCTGGTTAAGAGTGACGAATTAAAGGTCGGCGACCTGGCAAGCGAACGAGCGCACCAATACGTTTCTCCAGACGCCTCTGTGCCATATGAAATCACATCTCGATACGAATGGGGCGTCGACACAATTCCCATTGGTAACCGCACGAACTCGGGGCGCACCAAAGCGGCTGCTGGCACTAATTTTTCGCCAACAAATGAAAGCCAGAGTTCCTCTTTTGTCGTTTATCCGGAACAAACCGATCGAGGTCGGAAAACCAAAAGCGAGACTGAATTTAGCCTGAGATTAAAGCAGGCAAATCTCGGCGTACTACTGCGCCGAAAGTTAGATTACTCGTTTCCGAATCAGCGCGCGGAAGTTTACGTAGGTGAAGATACAAAGGACGACTCACGCCGCGACTGGAAATCCGCGGGAATATGGTATCTGGCTGGTTCCAGCACCTGCATTTATTCCAACCCAAAAGAGGAACTGGGAGCGACCGAGCACAACGTGCAAACTTCCAACCGCCGATTTCGTGATGATGAATTTCTCCTGCCGCGAAATCTCACCGAAGGCCGACAGTCGATCCGACTGAAAATAAAATTCACACCCGTAAGAATTCCTCTATTTCCAGGATATCCACTGCCCGAAATGGCTTGGAGCGAAATTCGATACGAAGCCTATTGTTTCGTTGAACCCGAATGGAGAAAAAATTGAGCGAACTACCGCAGCGCCATCAATAACGTAGCAGCGAAAGTGACGCCGCCCTGTCTTTTCTCAATTCCGCGGAATCGTAAGCCGTTACACGAGTAATTTGTCCACAACTTCGCCACGGACATCTGTCAGACGGAAATCACGGCCTTGAAACCGGAAGGTGAGTTTTTTGTGATCGAGGCCCATCAGGTGCAGAATGGTCGCGTGGAGATCGTGTGTATGCACACGGTCTTCGACCGCGTTAAAACCCAATTCGTCCGTTTCGCCTATGATCGCCCCGGGTTTGGTGCCGCCTCCCGCCAACCACATCGTAAACGCATCAATGTGATGATTCCTGCCAGTACTATCGCGGTTTTCTCCCATGGGAGTCCGGCCAAATTCTCCGCCCCAAATCACCAGCGTATCTTTCAGCAGGCCGCGGGATTTCAGGTCCTGGACGAGTGCAGCCTGAGCCTCAGCCACCTCGCGGCAAACCTTCTCGAAGTCGCCTGCCAGGTTTTCGCCAGGCCCACCGTGGCTCTCCCCATGCGGGTGATAAAGCTGAACGAAGCGTACGCCGC
>JAQGOX010000251.1 GCA_028293365.1 Verrucomicrobiales bacterium
TTTTGATCATGTCCAAAGAATAATGGATGATGAGGTTGTCTGACCCGCGCGCTTCTTGATGTTAATGTATTGATAGCATTGATGGATGCAACGCATGCTTTCAATTGACGCTCTCACACTTGGTGGACTTCAAACACAAATTATGGATGGGCGAGTTGTCCGTTGACAGAAAACGGTTACGCAAGGGTGCTGATAAATCCTTCATATTCGCCTTCCCGTCGTTTCGCATTGATAGAAGTGATCGAAATGTTAACGAAGTTCGCAGTCGGCACAAATCACGAATTCTGGTCAGATGATTTGACCCTGCGGGACACGAAGACGTTTTCCTCCGATCGTATTCACGGCAGTCGTCAGATTACCGATCTCTATTTACTGGCGCTCGCTGTAAAGCATGGCGGTCGTTTAGTAACCTTTGATCAAAACCTCTCCATCTCGGCAGTGAAAAAAGCCACTGCGGACAATTTGTGGGTCTTGTAAGCAGTTCACGCTGCCCCATCCACCACCTGGCAAACCCATGGCTCGATTCGTTTACCGACCCCCTCAAGATATCCTTCTGAAATTGCAGCCTGAAACGCTGGAACTTCCGTGTGTTCGACCAGATTAATTGTCGCTCCACCAAAGCCTCCTCCGCTAAGTCGCGCTCCGTAACAGCTCGGTTGTTGCCGCGCAATTTCGACCAGTAAATCCAATTCTTTGGTGCTATTACCAAAATAATCGCGCGAGCTTTCGTGGCTTTGAAATAAATACTGACCGAATTGAGCGATGTCCTTTTCACGCAAGGCTCTTTCTCCTGCGACAACTCTTTGGTTTTCGCCCACGATATGATAAGCGCACTGGTATTCGCGCTCGCTCAATTTGGATTTGTTCGCCCTTAATTCATCCATCGTAACTGATCGAAGCGCTTTCACTCCCAGCGCCTGCGCCGCAGATTCACAGCGTTCGCGCAGCTCATTGTAAGCGCCATCGGAAAGGTCATGTTTTACCCCTGAATCGCAGATCACGACCGCAATTCCCGGCGGCATCGGCGCGTGATTTACACTGTTGGTGCGGCAATCGATTTCGATCACTTGATTCTGTTTGCCGAATAAAGAAGAAATCTGATCGAGCAAGCCGACGTTCGCGCCGACGAACTTGCTCTCTGCCGCCTGTCCTACTTTTGCCAGTGCCATTTTTTCATTATTCTTCAAGGTCGGCAATTGTCCGCGCGAATCGCGCACCGGCGCCGGTTGCATGGAAATCTCGTTGAGACTGAAAGGAAATAAATCGCGAACAGTTAAAACGGTTGCGATTTCCAACGCCGCCGAACTGCTTAATCCAGCGCCGAAGGGAATCGTGCCGTGAATCGCGGCATTAAATCCGGTAAAATGCACTCCTCTCTCCCGTAGCTGCAATAGAACCCCTTTCGAATAATTTGCCCACGGAGCCGCCGGGTTCTTTTCGATGCGATCCACAAAAAAAGTTTCCCGCTCTGGAAATGAAGTCGACACCAGTTCCACCTGCCCATCTTTACGAGGAGCCGAGGCGATGTAGATGTATTTATCGATGGCGATGGACATTACCAGACCCTCATTATAGTCGGTATGATTACCCAGCAACTCCAACCGCCCCGGGGCTTTGACAATATAGGTTGGGGCTGAGCCAAACCTCTCGCGAAACAATGATTTCAGTTCCTGCATCGATGCTAATTCTCGTTCAAGACCTTTTCCAACTGATGCCACAAGTTTACCATTTCGCCACGCCGATCTGGTTTAGCGCCGAGCCGAGGACGAATAAATGGGAGGCTGTTTGGTCTGGCGAAGAATCAGCAGACTCGTTATCAGCGCCCAGAACCAGGCAGCGCCGAACAACAGAACCCCTAATGTCAGCCAGACGTAATAACCCGAACCCATTGGAAGTTGCTGAGTAGCCACCCAATGCAATGCCACAGTGATCATTCCTAAAATCGTCAAAATAGCTCCCAACACTGCCAAAATAATTTGGAACCATCCGATTTTCCTTTTTGCCAACAGTGAGCCGAGCCCCGGCAGAACCAGGAGATTGGCCGTCAGGCAGGACCAGGCTTTGTTGCGATCGAGCGGGGTATTCGGGGGAAAAAGAGCCATGAAATCTTGGGACTACGCCGGAATCAGATTACGTAAAATACCATAAGTGATGAGCACGATCAAAATCGCCCAAATCGCGGCGGCGGGGATCGCGTTCCAGTTGGTGCGCTCACCTCGCGCTTCGAGCCAAAGTTCGCGCGCGAAACCGAGGGCGATAAAGGGTGAAACAATTATTAATAACGGATTGAATCGAAGCGCCGCTTGCAATTGACCGTGGCTAAGCGCATGAATAGCGCGCAGAGTGCCGCAGCCAGGGCATTGCCAACCGGTCAAAGTGTAGAGTGGACACTGCGGAAAAAAACGATACTCCGTCGGATTAAAACAATACAGGATCCACGTTGCGAAGAGCGCGCCCACAAAAAGCCGCGTCGCGGGCTTCCGTCCGAACGCGAATTCTTCAATCTGCTCGACGATCTGCGGCATCAGTGTGGCAGATTCGGCATATTCGCCGTGATCCAGCTAAAATAATGGCCGGTCAACCAGAAGTTGAGAATCAACGCCACCACTGCGGTGGCAATGCACCAGTTGCGCGCAAGTGTCGAGGCGCGTTGGGCACCTTCTATATCACCACGATCCAATTTGCTGTTTACCTGAGCCGAGTAGATGATGGCCACAATGCCAAGTGGCGGAGGACAGCAACAGAGCGTCGCCAGGATCGACCATACTAAATATGTAGGCACATACGGTCTAGGGGCTCCATACGCGGGTGCGGACGATAACGGCGGTGTCGCATAGGGTTGACCGATCGGAGGGGGAACTCCTGGAGGAAATGTCGATGCTGAAGGAAAGAGATTCGCGAATTCCGGGTAGGTTCCAAGGGGTTTCCAGGCACCCTCTTCGAATTTAACGATCGTCTGCGCATTGGCTCGACCTTGCGCAATCCATTCCCGCACTTGTTCGGCACTGACGGGCCCGTACTCCTTTTGATCCGCCCCGACGATTCTGTACATGAAAGGTGTTTACTTCATTGTCTAGGATTAGGCAAGGGTGCGCGGCGAAGGGATGTCACGACGGGTATAATTAAAAGCAGATGAAAACACCAGCGAAGCCAGACCCGAAAAGTGGTATTTCCAGAAGAGTGCGAGATTACACAGGGGAGGTCATGTTCCGGCTGAAAAACTGGCAGGAGAACGTGGCAAGAGCAAAGACAATCACGCCCACTTTCTCGTCTCCTCGAGGTGCTGGTTTGCGTCCACTACCTCAAGCGTTTCAAGCAATTCTTCACGCGTTTGATCCAGTGCTTTGATCGAGAAATGCGCGTCGAAAAACAAACGCTCCTGCACGCTGCTAACCATCGCGCTGGGTGTGAGGAGTGCGAGAGCGGTAAACTGATCTTCAATCAACCGGCGAAAACGATGCCAGGTGCTCGCGGGAATTTTCCGCAATTGCTGGGAAGGATTGAACGCGATATCGAGCACGATCAAAGGAAGATTGTGATCACGCAAAATCAAATCGGCACATTGGATCGCCTGAGCTGCCGTTTCACAGCGCACCCAAAGCAAACGCGAAAGAACGCGGTTTCCCACCGGGCCGGGATCAAACGAATCCTGGCCGTCAATCAATGCCATCCACTGTTTCGTATCACAGGATTGTTGCAATAAAGCCTGGATTATCATGGCTCCTCCTGAGCCAGTGGGCGGCGCGACCAATTCGGTCATGGCACCTTTCGCCAACCCTCCCCGCAGAAGTGAATCGATTTTTTTTACTCCGGTAGGCCAGCGGCCCTTCGGCTCGGAATCTGGCATCCCCAACCGCGCCCCGGGAACTTTGAGCGCGAGCAATTCTTTCAATTGCACGACATTGGCGGCTGCGGACATAAAAACTCCTCCACCTCGAATTCATTCAACTTTGCGGATCAAACCCACCATCACCCCTTGAATCATCAATTCATGCACCGGAACTAACGTGGGATATCGCGGGTTTTCCGCCTTTAGCACCGGATTTCCTTCCTGAAGAACAAACGTTTTCAGCGTGCTCTCCTGATCGATCAGAGCCGCCACCACATCCCCTGATCGCGGTATACTGCCCTGCTCCAGAATTACATAATCACCTTCGAGAATATGCTTTCCAATCATCGAATCCCCCTTCACTTGCAGCGCAAAAGTGCGTGCAGTGGGGCCAATCCCAAGGCTTTTTACATCGACGGAGATGCATCCTTTGGCTTCCTGCTGCCGTTCATCAGCAAATCCTGCCGGGATTTCGCCATAGACTGGAATATCCACTACCGGCCGTCGCAGATTTTCCCACGGTGAAAGAATCTTCAATGACCTTGCCCGCCGGGGACTGCCTTCCAGCACCCCTTTGCGCTTGAGCGCACGCACATGATCCGCGGCCGCCGTCATGCTGCCAAAGCCGAAATGCCGGGCGATCTCTCTGAGACTGGGTGTTTGTGCGCTGGCACGCTGAACTTTTTTAATAAATTCCAGAACCTCTTTTTGTCGCTTTGTCAGCTCCATAACCTGTTCATTTGAACAGTTACACGAAACTCAGTCAAAAACAATTGGGAATTTTAATCCCTGCTGACGTTCGCCACCAAATCCTGCCGGAACTTCAGCGTGGTTTTCATGGAACTGAGGACTAACAACCTTGCTTTCGTTTACTCCAATTTTTCCCGCGACTTAAGAAGGTCTTCCCCTAAGAGCAGTTCGTGCGTGGCCCGATTCTAATCCCAACAGCCAACTGTATTGTCGATCCTGATGTTGGATCAGTTTTGTCGACTCGAAATGAAAAATTCGAAAAACGGACCCGATCACGACTTCATCGGCGTCAACTATGTTTAATAAAATGTCATACAAAATCCAAATCACGGTGTGGCTGAGTTGTTTTCTGAGCTTTACCGCGAATGCATCATTGGTGGATCAATCATTTAATCCCGGCACGGGTGCAGGAGGTGGATTGGTCGAAAGTGTTGTGCCTTTATCGAATGGCAAAATTCTCGCTTGTGGGAATTTCACCTCCTTTAATGGAAGTGATCGCCAGTATGTAGTCCAACTAAACGCCGATGGCAGTGTGGACCAGAGTTTCAGGGCTTCGCCCGGATATTGGGTCCGGGATCTGGCGGTGCAGGCTGACGGAAAGATTGTCATCGCAGGTTTTTTCAACAATGTCGAAGGCCAGGATCGGCATCGTATCGCACGCTTAAATCCTGACGGCAGCCTTGACAGTACATTTCAAGTTGGCACCGGTGCCCAGGACAAAATTACCCAGGTAGCGGCCGACCCGCTTGAGCCGAATATTTTTCAATTGGCGATTCAACCAGATGGCAAGATTTTGATGGTCGGCAATTTCGCCACCTATAATGGAGTGCCCCGGAGCGGAATTGCGCGACTTAATACCGATGGTTCGCTGGACACCACGTTTAATCCGGGCGCGGGATTCAATAGCTGGGGGCGATCGATACATGTGCTTTCAGATGGCCGAATCATTGCCACTGGCTGGTTTACCAGTTACGACAATCACCCCTTCAACCGAATGGTGGTTTTGAGTTCAACAGGAGTTCCCGATCTCACTTTCAATCCCTATTTTGGCGACAGTACCTCTATCTATGACATGCAGCCATTGAGCGATGGCAAAATGATTGTCGTGGGGCATTCGGTTAATACCGAAGGCCTGTTCCGAAGAGAGGTGGCCCGCATTAATCCCGACGGATCCTATGACGAGTCCTTCGTCGGGACCACGAATGAAAAGACTGAGACCGTGCGCATACAACCAGATGGCAAAATCATCATGGGAGGCTATTTCTCGCTGGCTGATGGAGTGCAACGAAATGGCATCGCCCGCTTCAATCCCGATGGCACCCTCGATCCGAATTTTTCGGCCACGTTCGATAATTACATTTGGACCGTCGCATTCGATAGAGATGGAAAGGTCCTGGCAAGTGGCGGGTTTAATACTGTGGACGGCATCCCCCGTAGCGGTATCGTTCGTCTAACCACCGGCGTTTCAACGCCACCAAATGTTTTACCCGCGGTGTCAGTCACCGCCCCGGCAAATAATACCACTTTGACCGCTCCAGCAAGCTTCACGGTAACTGCCAACGCGAGCGATTCCGACGGCCAGGTCACACGCGTACTGTTTTACAATGGCTTGAATCTGATCGGCGAAGATACTGACGCTCCTTTTTCCGCGTCGGTACAAAACCTTGCGGCTGGGACGTATTCAATTACAGCCCGGGCCATTGACAATGTGGGAGGAGTCACGATCTCGGTGCCGATCCAGCTAACTGTACAGGGAGCCGCCAATCAATCGCCGTCTGTTTCCATTCAAAGCCCCGCAAACAATGCTACATTGAACGCACCCGCCACCTTTAACGTTATCGCGAATGCAAGCGATCCCGACGGGCAAATCGTACGGGTTTCATTTTACAATGGATCTAATTTGATCGGCGAATCGACTTCCGCTCCTTATACCGTGTCGGTGGCGAATCTCACGACCGGCACCTACCAGATATCCGCCCGGGCACTGGACAATGGCGGTGCACAGGCTATCTCCGCACCAATCCAAATCAATGTGGTACAGGGTGTGAATCAGGCTCCCACCATCTCGATTCAGGCCCCCGTCAACAATAGTACCTTTACGGGACCGAGAAATCTCGTGATCACGGTAAATGCGAATGATTCTGATGGTTCGGTTACCAGGGTGGATTTCTTCAACGGCCGAGTTTACCTGGGCCAGTCAACGACTCCGCCATTCACATTTACCGTGCCGAACGCCGCTCTGGGCTCGTATACTTTGCTGGCGCGTGCCACCGATAATTCGGGCGCAACGACCCTTTCAGCCGGTTCTCATGTTACTCTTCAAGCCGGAACGGTTGCCAGTCCGGCACTGATTAAAGCAACTGCCGCTTCAAACGGAACCGTCTCATTCTCAGTCCAGACGGAGGCAAATCACTCCTACATCGTTGAAGCAACCAGCAATCTTCAAACACCCAGTTGGGCATCGGTTGCTACCTTCGCAGGTACAGGTTCCGACGTCCCAATCTCGCATCCCGTCGAGCAGCCGGTAACATTTTTCCGAGTGCGGACCGAATAAGGCGGGCGGGATGAGTCAATGCAAATCGGGATTATGCAGAGCTTCTGCCCTCCCGGTTTGGCATCTTTGAGGTTTGAGCTACGGAGGAGCCGTTGTCAGAAGCAATTAGCTTGTATAAGGCATCTCCATTCGTAAGATTGGTTTGACCTATGGGCGCGACAAACGCAAATAAAGGCCTTGTTTATATCGTAGATGATGAATCTATGCTCGTTGCGTTGGCCGATGATATCCTTGCCAATGAAGGCTTTACGACGAAATTATTCCTCAGCGCGGAGGAGGCTCTCGAGGCTCTGCGCGCTCGAGACGAAGATCCAGCTCTCCTTATTACCGACTGCGTCATGCGGGAAATGGACGGGATAAAACTGATCGAGGAGTCGAAAAAATTAATTCCTCCGATCAAAACCATCCTGGTAAGCGGTACGATTCAGGAATCTTTTATTAAGAGTCAAGCAGTTCAACCGGATCAGTTTCTTGCCAAACCTTACCATGTCCAGGGGTTGATCGATGCCGTTTATAAGGTGCTTGGTTAAAATCGGGTTCAATCCCGATATCCCTGAGGATGTTCGCTGTGCCAATGCCAGGCAGTTGTCACGATATCTTCCAGCTTCGGGAATTTCGGCTTCCATCCTAGTTCGTTGAACGCCCGCTCTGCCGATGCCACTAATTTGGGGGGATCACCCGCCCTTCGTGGTTTTTCGATTGCCGGAATCGATTTACCGGAAACTTTCTCGCACATTTTAATAACCTCTCGAACTGAGTATCCTTCTCCGTTTCCAAGGTTGAAGAAGCCTTTCTTTCCCGGCTTCAGAGCCAGGATGTGAGCCTGAGACAGGTCTACGATGTGAATGTAATCCCGAATGCAGGTGCCATCAGGCGTTTCATAGTCCGTTCCGTAAATCTCGCATTGCGGTGCTTGCCCTAGAGCGACCTTAAGCACATTGGGAATCAAATGCGTTTCGATCCGATGATGTTCACCGAATTTTTCGCTTGCACCAGCGGCGTTGAAATATCGAAAAGCCACAAATTCCAACCCGTGAATCTCCTGGTACCATTTGAGCATTTTCTCAAACATCAGTTTGGATTCGCCATAAGGATTGATGGGACGCTGTGGCAAGTCTTCGGTCATTGGAACCCGGTCCGGAGGGCCGTAGGTAGCACAGGTGGAACTGAAGACGAACTTCCTGATTCCAGCCTCGACGCTGGCATCCAGCAACTCCAAACCACGGGCTACATTGTTGCGGAAGTATTTGCCCGGATCGGTCATCGATTCGCCGACCAGCGCATGGGCCGCAAAGTGAATGACGGCTTCAGCTTTTGCCTCTTTCAGGGCTTTTAGAACCAGGGCCCGATCGCCGAGATTCGCCTCGATAAATTTCACCCTTTCATCCACCGCGGATCGATGCCCTTCGCTTAGGTTGTCGAGCACGGTCACCTGGTGCCCTGCATTGATCAACTCCTCAACGCAAACAGACCCAATATACCCAGCCCCTCCCGTCACAAAAACGTTCATAACTGCGACTCTAGTATGGTTTCATTTTTTGCTCAAGATAGCGTCCCCTGATTCCGCACTCAGGCGTTGCAAGTGTTGGACCACGCGCCCATGGGCACTTGGAAATGCCAACTCGTGCAATCGGCTGACCGGGAAGCGAACAAAGCCAGGCTGCAATGACCGTAATTTATCCAGATTTGCTATTTGAACACCGTAAACATTCATAGTGATGCGATAGCGGGTGATGGAATGGGCAACACTTAACAGAAGCTTCAAACGTTTCGTCCGCACGCCACTCCAATTGGCGAAAGCCTCAGCGGCCGGAATGATCCTGGAAGAGAGTTCGTTTGGAAATTCCCATAATCCGGCATTCACCAGTGGCTCCGGGCGTTGCCGGATCAAAACGTGATTTGATGTGTCAGAGACCACGAACGCAAATCTGAATTCACGTGTTGCCTGCGCTCGTTGCGGAATCGCGGGAATCCGGTCGATCCATTGTTTTTTCGACGCGACACATCCAAACTGGATTGGACACGATTCGCAGCGAGGGGAGTTCGGCAGACAAATCGTGGCGCCCAACTCCATCATTCCCTGATTGAGTGCCGAGCAGGAAAAATTCCCGAGTTGATTTGCTTCCTCCACCCATTTAGTCGCGAGACCCCAAAGGCGCTTTAGAGTTTTCGGCTCCTTCGGATTTGACTGGACTCCATAAACACGAGTGAGCACACGCACGACGTTTCCGTCGAGAATCGGAAGCGGTTGACCAAATGCGATACTTCCGATGGCCCCCGCAGTGTAGCGACCAATACCCGGTAATCCCAGGATGGAATCGTAATCTTTTGGAAATTCACCGTTATGGAGCGCTTTGATCTGGCGCGCCGCCTTCTGAAGATTTCGAACGCGTCTGTAATAACCGAGCCCTTCCCAAAGCTTAAGCACGCGATCCTCGGAAGCATTTGCCAATGACTCGATATTGGGCAATTCGCGCATCCAACGCTCCCAAAAAGGAATCACCGTCTTAACCTGAGTTTGCTGCAGCATGATCTCCGACACCCAAATGGCGTAGGGATTTGAGGTGTTTCGCCACGGAAGTACCCGCGCATTTTTGCGGTACCAGGTGATGAGCGCTTTCACGAGCTTCTCTTTCGGAAAAATTCGCTTTTCAGGTGGTGCTTTCAGATCTTGCTCCCGGCTGGATACTTCATTTAGTTTCGACAGTCTCAATGAGCAATCAGAATAGCGACGCAGGACTGGTGAGGGAATTTAAAGTTGATCGCCTGGGCGTTCGGATCTTCGGCGGGCAGGAATCACTTGGAACTGCGGCAGCGCTTGAGGCGAGCGAGTTTCTCAGCCAGCGAATTAGTGAGCGGGGGCAGGCGCGCGCCATTCTCGCGACTGGCAACTCGCAAATCACCTTCCTCAAAAAAGTCATTGCCCTGAACCGTATCGACTGGTCGAAGGTAACACTCTTTCACATGGACGAATATCTGGGGATACGCGCAGATCACAAAGCAAGTTTCAGGCGGTATTTGAAAGAACGAGTCGAAACATTGGTTCACCCGAAGGCGTTTGAATTTATTGAGGGCGATACTTTGCTGCCGCTTAAGGAATGTGAACGTTACACAGCACTATTGCGAGAGGGACCCATTGATCTTTGCTGTTTGGGTATCGGAGAAAATGGACACATCGCGTTCAATGATCCTTCAGTCGCGGACTTCGCGGACGCTCCCTGCCTCAAGATCGTAAAACTCGATGATGACTGCAAAATGCAACAAGTGCGCGAGGATCACTTTCCCAGAATCGAAGCGGTGCCGCCTTATGCCTTTACTCTGACCATTTCAGCGCTCTGCTCGGCCGAAAAAATGATCTGCATCGCGCCAGAGACCCGCAAAGCGAAAGCCGTGAAGGCGGCTCTGCAGGGCCCGGTCAGCACGCAATGTCCGGCTTCCTACCTTCGAACACAGGCACAGGCAGTTTTGCTTTTGGACAAGGATTCGACGAGCCTCCTCTAACGTGCCGCCGCTATATGCGGGGAAGAGGCGAGTGCCGCAGGCAGGTTGAGTTGGATATTGATTTCGTCCACCAACCTCATCAGTCGCCGCCCATATTCGACGAAACTCGATTGCATTTCCTGCACTGAGGCTTTCACGGAAGCGTCGTGAAAGACGACCGCAATGTGGGGCTCAATGGAAAGGGCGCCTTGATATCCAGTCTTGATGAGATCCGTCAACGTTTCGCGGACTTTCCCGGCGCCTTCGCCTGGATAGGTGTAATCCGCGTCATTTTTTGCATTATTCCAGATTGCGTCTTTGACATGCACGTGGGCAATGTGGTTTCGAACATGCGTGTAGAACTCCCACGCATCCTGTTTGCGCCAGGGCTTTGGTTTGCTTCGATCTTCATTGAAGATGGGATTGCCCGTATCAAAAACGAGCTTCATGCCCGGAACTTTCTCGAGCAGTTCGAGCGTAAACGGCCATCCCATGCCTCCGTAGTTCATACAATTTTCATGAACCGGCTGAATCCCACCATCGAGAAACATTTTGGTGACCTCGCGCAGGCGACGGAAGCGTTCTTCAGCCATTTGATCTTCTTCCGTCCGAACCGCGAAACTCATTACCCGCACGAGTTTGGCGCCCAGACGTTGCATTCGCGGAATGGCGCGCCGAGCTTCGCCTAATGAGGAATCGAATGGTTGGTCGATCTTTTTACCCCAATTGGCGATCGCGGAACCAAAACAGTTCACCTGCATTCCGGCAGCAGCCAACTTTTCCACGACCACCTCAAATGCGGCGTCCGGAATGTCGTGCAGGTTCCCTTTCGGAAATCCAGACACTTCGACGTTACGCATCTCGATATTTTGCCAACCCAGGTCTTTAGTTGCCTGAATTTGGGCGTCGATCGAATTGCCGGCTTCATCGCCGATTCCAGAAAAAGAAATTGTATTTTGCATTATGGGTCAGCGCGTAAATGATTTTGTAAAATCTTCGGCGGAAACAGGCACCACCTTTTTCTCAAACTGCGAATCTGCTATTTTCTCGTTCAGTTTTCGTTCATATGCCGCGCTATCCAGTGGCAATTCCACAACCTGGCCGGTCCAAGAGGAATAAAGCGCTGCGTTCGCTACTTCAACAGAGTAAAGCCCTTCTTCACCGGGTGCAATTAGAGGCTTGTTCTCAATAATCGCATCGACAAAGTTCTGCATCACGGTCGCATGTTGAGTGGGCGCGTTCTCTGTCGGAATCTCGATGTTCCAAAGGTCGGGTCGAGCAAACCCGGTTTTCGCCTCGCGACTGAACTCGCTCATCGGGGCTTCATTCCGAGTAAAGGTCATCCGGCCGTTCTCGATGACCACTTTGCCCCGCTCTCCCGCGATTTCGAAACGATTTGTCCCTGGCGATTCGCCGGTCGAACTAACGAAGAGGCCAGTCGCCCGATTTGGATATTCGAGATAAACCGTCACGTTATCTTCCACCTCGATATTGTGATAACGCCCAAATTGACAAAACCCACGGACTCGCGCGGGACGACCGAACAGCCAATGTAGTAAATCAAGCTGATGCGGACACTGATTCAACAACGCGCCACCACCTTCACCCTTCCAGGTCGCCCGCCAACCGCCACTTGAGTAATAAGCTTCCGTGCGAAACCAGTCCGTGATTATCCAGTTAACCCTGACAATTTCACCCAGATCGCCAGTTACTATCAGTTTTTTCAGCTTTTGATAACGCGGCTCGGTCCGCAATTGAAACATTGCGCCAAAGATTCGATTTGATTTTCGGTGCGCGGCGATCAAACGCTCGCAATCTGCTACGTGAACAGAAATCGGCTTTTCGACCATGACATGAAGCCCGCGTCCGAATGCTCGAATACCCAGGCTTGTGTGCGAATAATGCGGTGTCGCTATAACAACGGCATCGACGCTGCCAGAATCGATCAGCGCTTCGGGAGAATTGAACAGCCTGGCGCCGGAATATTTCGCTGCTTTTGCGGCATCTGAGGTCGCGATGGCCGTCAGTTCACAGCGTTCGACTTTCTTCTGCGAAAGGTAATCCGCGTGGAATCGGCCCATGTTGCCGAGCCCCAATAATCCGATGCGTACTGGATTCATTTAGAGTTTGAATGCTTTTTGCCAGTGAGCTCATCAGCAATTGGACCTGCGTCGTAGACTTTTCGCAACGCTTCGATCAGAGCGGAGGAATGCACGGCCACGGCCCGTGCCTGAAAATCACTGTAAACGAAATCGAGGACGAGCGATTGAATGTTTCCATCGAAAATCAATCCCACCACTTCAGCATTCCTGTTGATTACCGGACTGCCTGAATTCCCACCAATGATATCGGCCGTGGAAACAAAATTGAATGGCGTATTAAGGTCCAGTTTGCTTTTCTGTTTCAACCAGGAAGGTGGAATATCAAACGGCGGCTTATTTTTGTGCTCAGCTCCGCGTTGATAAAGGCCAGCGATCGTGGTTTCAAAAGGAATATGTTTTCCATCCTCCTCATATCCTTTCACCTGGCCAAATGCTAGTCGCAGGGTAAAGGTTGCATCGGGATAACTGTTGGAACCTTCCATCGCAAACTTGACTTTACCAATCTCGGCGTAGGCTTGCTGTTTAATTTCGGCCTGAGCCTCGATAATTTTGCGGACATCGCGTGCAGGAAAATCCACCAGCAGCGCAAGCTGAATCATCGTATCTTGCGAGTTCGCGAACTCAGACGAATCGGCTTTGTAAAGTTTCTTGCGATTCGCCACATCTTTCATGTTTGAACCCGCCACCAATTCAGCGGCACGCTCGCGTGGCGATTTCCCCGCAAGCACCTTCTGCACGAGCTCGTTTGTGAAACCCATTTTCTCGGCGAACCAGCTCAGAGAATCCGCGAGTTTAACCCGTTCAAAATCGTCGTAAAGCGGTTCATCCGAAAAAAGAGAGAATTCCAGGGATTCCCGCGCCGATTCACGGAATTCGCGCAACCGCTCACCGTTCGGCTTACCGCGCTCGGCCGCGGAGCGTGCAAGGGTGCGTGCAATTTGGAAATAGCGGCTATTAAATGCCTGTCCGGTTTCCAGCAAGTTGTAAACGAGCGCGTGCTCGGAAATAACCTTTTGCGCTGCTTCAATTTTCTTCCAGGGCGAATCACCCGTATGCTCCGACTTCCCATAAAAATCCTGGAGTTGCTTTTCCGATGCCTGCTTTTTTGTCATCACGGCTGGATCGAGCAAACCGGCGAGCCCGCCTTCACGGGCCTTGCGGCTATTTTGCGCACTGAAAAGCATTTTCTTCGCGCGACGGGCATTCTCCTCAGTCCTTCCGCTATAGGCGTTCAGCATCACCTCGGACCGATGCAGCCAGGAAAGTGTGTATGGAAACTGTTGGTCGCGGGTATAGGCGAGTTCAGCCATGGTCTGGAGCCGACTGGTATGTCCGGGATGCCCAGAGACAAAAACAAGTTCATTTTCTGCGGCGCCTGCCTCGCTCCATTTGAGGGAATGTTCTACATGCGCCGGTTTCCCATTTTCGTAGGCTCGCACGAAACAGACATCCAGATCGTAACGCGGATATTCGAAATTATCCGGGTCTCCCCCGTAAAAAGCCGCCTGTTGCTCCGGTGCGAAAACGAGACGGACATCAGTGTATTTTTTGAAACGGTAGAGGTGATATTTTCCACCCTCAAAAAGCGTGATCACGTCGCTTCGAAGGCGAGTTTTATCGGTCGATTCCTTTTCGATTTCGGCTGTTATCGCGCGCCTTTGGGCAAAGGCCTCGTCCGCAGTACTGCCACTTTTGATCGCGGCATTCACCCGGTCGGTCACATCCTCAATGCTTATCAATACATTCAGCTCAAGATCACGGCAGGGAAGTTCTTCCGCAAGAGTCCGTGCGTGAAATCCATCACGATAATAATTGTGTGTTTCGTCGCTAACCTTTTGAAGCGAATCCGCGCCGACGTGATGGTTGGACATCACCAGGCCATCTTCCGACACAAACGATCCAGAGCCGCCGCTATTAAAACGGACCGAGGATTTTTGGACGTGCTCAAGCCAGCTATCGGTCGGCTCGAAATTGTAGCGCTCCTTCAGCAGCTTCCGAGGCGGCTCGTTGAAAAGCCACATCCCTTCATCCGCTCGAATTATAGCGGCGCTGAGCAAAATGCCGCCAAGAGCGGCTCCGGAGATCATCGAAGATAGCTTCATCTTATTCCGAGTGAATCAATTAACCAAACGGCTGCAGAATCGCGTCGTCGAGACACAGCAGCAGAACAAAAGTTTTCGCCACCAAGTAACACTATCTCGCAATGCCGGTCAAAGGCCAAAGACCGTCCATCGGTCACGAAGTTTTCGAAAACAGTCGCTGGATTTCGGCGGGCAGACGGGAACGCATATCCGGAAAAGTTTCTCCGATACGGACGAGATCAAGCCGGTCCTTTTCACGCTTCGACAAACGACGCTGCGGATCGGTCCAAGCCCAAATTTTACCCTGCAGCAAATCTTCCAACAAGGCGAATTCTCTCGAAAAACATTCAATTTCGCCGATCATTTGACGTATGGAGAAGTTCAGTCATTCCGTTGCAATTCGCGAGCTGTTTGAAAAACCGGGTTTAGCAGAGCTGGGACCAAAGGGCCGGGTTTCCGCGTTTACAGTTCACGAAATCGAGCACGCTTTTAAAACCTCTGTAAAGAGCCAAGCCACAGATTTGCTGCGCGCGGCTGCATCACTCTGGAACGATCATCTGGATGAAGCACACCAGATTGTGCAAGACCTGGGAAATACCGAGGCAAGTTTACTACACGCGATCATGCATCGGCGTGAACCGGATTACGGGAATGCGAAGTATTGGTTTCGAAGAGTCGGTGACCACCCTTCCTATCCCGCGGTGGCCCTGGAGGCGACCACGATACTTGCGAACCATCCCGATCTTCGAGCTTTTCAAATGGTTGCCAGCGATCGTTGGAATCCATTTGCCTTCGTCGATGCCTGCGAAGCGGCGGCCCTCGATCGTCTTTCCATCACGTCCGTCGAAGGACTTATGACGATCCAGGGAATCGAGATGCGATCGCTGGTCTCGGCAATCGGCCTGTGAGGAAAGCTTTCCCAGCCTGACAGCTTTAATTCCGCGATCAAACGACAATTTGCTAAATACGCAGGAAGTCATGCGAATAATGTCAGAAAGCTGCGGCCAGAAAAATCGGAAATGGAATAAGAAGTGATCTCAGGTGGAGGCGCGGAGCATTGAGCGGATCTTAGTCTCTCGACCTGAGTTCTCGCTTTGAGCGAACAGCTACGGCAGAGCCCTGACTGATGTAGCCGGTGCCAGTCAGGCTGCGGAAGAGGCGCTCAAACGCCGGGATCTTCCTCAAACGCAACGATGCCAGCGTCGATGCGAAATTCGGTATAAAGTAAATGGCAACATCGGTTTGCCTCAAGTTTTGACGTTCTGAACAGAAGTGGGTAAACAAATGGAGTGTTCACCCGTTCACTGGCGATTGCGTTTTCAGTGTCCGCTTTAACCCTGAATGTTCAAGCGGCCAAGCCAACCCTGCTCGATGATCAATTCGAACTTCCTGCTGGTTTTCATATCTATCGCGCGGCCACCCGGGAATTGACCGGCGGCAGTTATGCGATGGCGTTCGATGGCAATGGCCGGCTTTTAATTGGAGATGGCACGGCGTTGCGCCGTTTGGAAGATTCAGATGGCGATGGGGTTTATGACAAAGACGAGGTTATCGCGACGAATCTTGGCTGGCGCGGGCCACAGGGAGTGCTTGTTTATGGAGATCGACTGTACGCGGTCGGCGGCGATGGCGTGCAGCTATATTCCGGATATCGTGGCGGACGTTTGCAGCACATGGGTCGTATCGGAAATAAGTTTCTCACTGGCGGCGATCACGATGCGCATACTCTTTTGCGCGGTTTCGATGGAAAAATCTACCTGATGGCGGGAAACGGAGCCGGGATCAAAGGGCGCGATCACATTACGGAAACAAACTCGCCAATGCTTTTCGAGCGCGAGGCATCCATTTTTCGCTTCGATCCAGATGGCAGTCATTGGGAGTGCGTCGCGGGCGGAGGACGCAACCCACCGAATCTCGGCCAGAATTATCTGGGGGATTTCTTCAGTTTCGACAGCGATATGGAATGGCATGTCGGCTTGCCGTGGTACCGGCCAGTGCGGTTAAACCATTGGATCATTGGCGCTGACCAGGGCTGGCAGGAGGTGGGCGCGTATCCCCCATACTATATTGATTGTGTTCCCGGAATTTTGGATGTTGGGCGGGGCTCGCCGACGTGGGGAACTTTTTACGAGCACACGCAATTTCCCCCGCGGTATCGAAATAACTATTTTGCCTGCGATTATCGCTGGAAGGCGGCAAATAATGATCAATACGCAAGCAGCGGACGTTTAGTGTGCTTTGCGCTTGAACGGTCTGGAGCTTCCTGGAGAGCAAAGATGGAAGTCATGGCCCGGCCAAGGCCAGGAGCGAAAGAGCCTTCCGGCCAGCCGATCAACTTTGCACTCGTGGATGTGAAGGTCACGCCTGATGGCAGCCTCGTCGTCAGCGATCATAACCAAGGTATTTGGCGAATCTTCTATTCGACAGAGCTAAAGCTTTCCATTCCAAAGCAGGTCTCAAGGTTGCAGGCAACGACCTCGGTGGATGAATTGCTCCGATTTCCGCAACCGGATGCCGAATGGAGCCGGGTGGTCGAAGAGGAGTCGATTAGGCAAATCCCAAATGCGTCTGATGG
>JAQGOX010000258.1 GCA_028293365.1 Verrucomicrobiales bacterium
CCCGCGCGTTCTCAAGAGTCGCCTCCTTGAACGCGCCCACAAATTCCAGCTTAACGCGAATATTCACATGTACAATCAGCATGCGCATCAATCTGAAGACTCCTCTTAAAAATGCAATTCGCCTTATGTAGCTGAGGACCCGGCAATCCACTTTTGCCCTCACTGTTTCGCCAAACGTGATTGCCATTTGGTGAGATGGCTTCTAAAACATGTTCCATGTTAACCACACGTTACTTCTCTGCCTGCGCCCGCTCTTTTCTGGTGATGAGCCTTATTGGGCTGTTTGCTCAAGCTGCCAGGGCGGCGGAATCCTATCAGGAAAACCCAGGCTCTGACGGCAATGGCAGCTTTACCATTGGTCCCGAATACAAGATCGATTCCGATCTCACCGATCACGGTAATCCGAAAGGAAAGTCGTTCGACTTCACGATGCCTCTCGCCGACAGCAAGATTTTTCGCGGCGACGATACCACACTCGAACCCGCGAAAAAGGCGGTGCGCAAAGAGCGAAAGATCTTTGTTTACGTTCCCGCCAGCTATAAAGACGGCACCAAGGCTCCGATCCTCATCATTCATGATGGTCCCGGTCAACTTGGGCTCGTTCGGAACGCGCTCGATAACTTGACCATTTCAAAAGACCCAAATCGCAAGCTGCCCGCATTTATCGCAATTGCAGTCGAAAACGGTGGTAACGACGGTAAGAACAGCGAACGCGGTCTGGAATATGATACAATGTCCGACAGACTGGCACGTTTCATTCACGACGAGGTTTTGCCAGCAGTTCTGGATAACGCCGCGATCAAGGCAGCCTATCCGAAGCTTGCTTTAACCGATAATCCCTGGGGTCGCGCTGTGATTGGTTGCAGCTCCGGCGGCGCGGCGGCTTTGACCATGGGCTGGTTCCGCCCTGACTGGTATCGACGTGTCATCGCCTACTCGGGCACCTTTGTCGACCAGCAGGATGATGACGCTCCCGAAGAAGCCAAATTCCCGCTGGGTGCCTGGGAATACCACTCAGGAATGAAGCTTATTGAAAACAGCGACAAGAAACCATTGCGCATCTTCACACACGTATCCGAAAAAGATCTGCGCCCGAATGATCCCGAGGAAACCCATCATAATTGGGTGACTGCGGGTAAGCGCACGGAAGCAGCCCTCGCGGCCAAAGGCTACGATCACCGGTTCGTGTTCAGTCTCGGCACTGGACATTGTGATGGCCGTGTTTTCCAACAAACTCTCGCTGACACTCTCGTCTGGATTTGGCGGGGCTATCAACCCGACTGACCGCCGGGTTATCGGAATGGGACTCTCTTCGGCCGCACGATAACGAAACCGGTGCGGCTAAAGATCCAGCAGGACCCGGGCAGCCCTCTTCGACGGCGGCAACGGTGCCGACAAAGGCTCGGAGCCTCGTTACTTCACGAAAATCAAAAATATGGTTGGCGAATCGCGGTATTGAAGTCAGAATTTCCGGTGTATAGTTTCAGAGTATATGCCGTATACGATTTTATTGGTTGAAGATGATGAGGGCGTCCTGGCCTTAATCTCGTCGGCACTTTCCAAAGAAGGTTACCGCGTTTTTGGGACGACCGGCACCATGGAAGCGGAGCAACTTTGGACTAACCCGGGAAGTTCCATTGATCTGTTGATAACCGATGTCAGACTTGGGGGAGAAGACAATGGTTTCGTTTTGGCAAAGGAATTTGTTGCTGCGCATCCGGATGTGCCGGTGATCTTCGTGAGTGGCGACCGCGATTGCTTCGCGAGCCCTTCGATCCAGTTATTCGCAGACTCCCCGTTTATTCCAAAACCGTTCGAGATAAAGAAAATGCTCGCGAAGGTCGCTGAAGTTTTGGCAAAGACCCCCGGAACTAACTAAAAACCGGTCCCGGCGGGCCACCGCTTGCGATCCTGTTCCCCCATCCGTGTCTTCCGAACATAGTCCAGTGTGCCCGGGAGCACCAGGCTAGGTTCCCTCAGAGCGATTTGAAATCCATCGATTTCCCTAAAGTGTTGCAAATCGGCGGCTTCGCGACGACCATAGTTTGCTCAGCGCGGAATCGTTAATGGAATCGTCCATGGGAAAACGAGCGAGCTACATATATCTTCTTATTGGATACCTGCTTCGGTGCGATTTGAGATTTTGTTCTGTTCGGGCTGATGGCCCGGGCCATCCGCTATTTGCGATCACCGAAGAAAATGACGCATTCGTCGGCAGAAATGAACACTACACGCAAGGCTTAAAGCTGGGATATCTGGCGCAGGAAAACCGGCTGCCGGATTGGCTCGAAACGTTGAGCACACAAATTCCCGCCCTTGGCATAAACCTGGACGGAACCAGGGTGGGATTTGTTCTTGGCCAAAGAATTTATACCCCATCGGATACCAAAAGCGAAAAACTGGTTCTTGATGATCGCCCCTATGCGGGCTTGTTGTACGCCGGCTTTGCTTGGCAACGTTGGGGAAATATCACCGATACTTTATTGGCTGGCGATTCAGTTCAGCTTGCGGGAGGGATCACCGGTCCGCCTTCTTTGGGTGAAGGTGGCCAGAATTGGTTTCATTCATTGATCGGAAGCCACAAAGCCAGGGGCTGGGATAATCAGTTGAAAACAGAGCCCGTTTTTGACCTAACGGCCGAACGCAATTTGGTTTGGACAATCCTGGATCCGGCGAATCGATTCAGTCTCGATCTCTTGCCAGGAGCCGGATTGGCGCTTGGCACCGTTCAAACTTATTTCAGCGGCGCCGGGTATGTGCGACTCGGCTATAACGTTCCACACAGCTTTCTTCCGCGCCTTGCGGAAAAACCATTGGCGGTGCAGGGGCAAAATGCTGTTCCTGGGCCCGGATTCTACATTTTTGGCGGTTCCGAAGGTCGCGCAGTCTTTCGCGATATGTTTCTCGATGGAAATCTTTTTCGTGATGGCCATCACGTCGACCGGGAATGGTTCGTGGCAGACTTTCAGTTTGGTTTCGGGATTATGTTCCACGAATGGGAGGCGGACTTTACTTGCGTAATCCGAACAGACGAATTTACAGCGCAGCGCGGATATGATCGTTTCGCTTCCATCCAGCTCAAAATGCATTTCTGATTGTGCATAGTGCCTTCCCATTTTTCTCGCGAAAAGTGAGCCGAATAAGAACTTCGGGCAGCCTTAAAAATCCACCGCAGGAGATTTATCCCAAAGGTGCGCCTTGTCACGCGTAGGGGTGTCGTTTACCGTCGAATTCATTATTGTGATATGCAATTGAACAACGACGAAATTCGAAGATATTCCCGGCATTTGATTCTTCCCGAGGTCGGGTTGTCTGGCCAAAAGAAGATTTGTTCGACCAGCGTGCTCTGTATCGGCGCGGGCGGGCTCGGTTCTCCAATCGCGATGTATTTGGCCGCAGCCGGAATCGGCAAGATCGGCCTGCTCGATTTCGACACCGTCGATTTTTCGAATTTGCAGCGCCAAATCGCGCACTCTACGGATGATGTGGGTCGACCCAAGACCCAATCCGCGGCCGAGACAATCAAAGGAATCAATCCCAATGTCGAAGTGGTGTTGCACAACACCCGGATTACCAGCGAAAACGCACTGGAGATCATTGGGCAGTACGACATTGTTGTCGATGGCACCGATAATTTTACCACCCGCTATCTGACAAAAGACGCATCAGTTCTGCTGAAAAAGCC
>JAQGOX010000288.1 GCA_028293365.1 Verrucomicrobiales bacterium
AGTCCCGTTTATTCATAAAAGTAAACGTCGGCGATCAAGCAAAAGTAACATCCCGTGAAATTACTTTTCGCGATTTCAGAGCAGCATGAGAACTTCACGGGCGAAACATGACGATGCCACCATTTGACGTGCGACCAATGTGGTTCGCTACCGGTCAGCAATATGCTACTAAACCGATTATTGTTTCTTGGCCTTCAGAAGGTCCGAAACTCCAGAACCAATTTTTTTCAACCGATCTTTCCCTTCGCCACCGAGGTTTTGCGCGGCGTCCATGACGGGTTTTGCCAGGTTCGCGGCGTTCGCAGCCACCGCCTTGGCAGCGGCCTCTACCACTGCCCCAAAAGCTTGCGAGCTAAGTTCCGCTGGTGTAATACCTTGCGGACTCTGCCCGAGGTTACTCAACCGGATTTCGGGCAATGCCAGGGTAATCGATTTGCCCCCTAGAACGGTGGCGCTTACGTTGATTTTTCCGCCCGTAATAACGAAGTCATCCACCTGCAATCCTTTGCTGGCTGAATTCGTAGCCCCGCTCTTTTCCTGAGAAGCTACCGATTGAATATTCTCCAATATTTTCCCGATATTACTCCCACCAAACCCTGCTTCGTATGTGATCTCTGGCGCTTCAATTCGAATCGAATGAACGATGACTTTGGGGGAGAGCACGGATTTTGGGGCCACACTGATTCCGATGGTGCCAACCTTCATGGCCTCCGGAGTTTTGAAACCTTCGGGATTTGCCAATACAAATCCTTTCAGTTGTCCGCTGCCGTTAAAAAAAGAGATATTTGCGCCATCGAGTCTGACTGCCACTTTCGTAACCATCGGCCCGACTTTTTCAACCCCGGCCTTGACGATCGGGCCTAGATAAAAAAAGGCGGCGGCCAGAACAATGATTAGCGCGACTCCGGCAACAACGATCAACAGCCCCATTTTTTTCATTTGATTAGTCTAACTTACTGTTTATTCACGATCTTTACCTCGCCCGTCGCAGGGTCATAAATAATCTGCATGCCGTACGGTGCTTTTGGGATCTCACCGAGATAGTGTTTGGAAATCATTTCATCTAAACTTTTTGGAAACCTATCCTCGTTCGCTTGAAAAAATTGGATCGATTGTTTTAGTTGCGCCAGATCGATTTGCTTTTCGGCAAACTTTTTTCCTTTTGCGACCGCTCCAAGGTAATCCACTGGCGCCGTGATGGGATTACCACTTGAATTATTGGTAAGGTTCGCCTTCGCCACTTCTTTTTTGCCGCATGAAGTCGCAAGTGTGAAAAGCGCCACGAACACCAAAGGTTCCGTTCTCATGGACTAAACGATACACTATCGGGGAAGCGTATCCAAGTCTGTTAATGGCTTTCGAATTGCGCCGCCAATTCACGCGATTTTTCGATGATCCGAAGATCGGTCCGGAGGTCGCCAAATTTTAACGGTGGCAGCCCACTCTGCGATTGACCCAGCAATTCGCCGGGGCCGCGTATTTCCAGATCGACTTCGGCGATGCGAAAACCATCGTTGCTCTCCTGCAGAATGCTGAGCCGCCTTCTGGCATCATCGGTCTTTGCCTTCGCAATGAGAATGCAGTAAGACTCATGTGTGCCCCGTCCAATCCGCCCGCGTAATTGATGAAGTTGTGAAAGGCCGAAACGTTCTGCATTTTCAATGATCATGACGGTAGCGTTCGCTACATCGACGCCGACTTCAATCAACGAACTGGCCACCAGCACCTTTAAAGATCCGTCGCGGAAGCGGGTCATCGAAGCCTCCTTCTCAACCGCTTTCATTTTGCCGTGTATAAACCCGGTCGTGTGCGGTTTGAGAAGCTTCTCCAATTTCCGACACTCGGTTAAAACGGATTTCAAATCACCTTCATCGGTTTCATCTACTCGGGGATAAACGACATACGCCTGGCGACCTTGCGCGAGCTGTTTGCGTAGGAATTCCCAGACTTTGGGTAAATCGCTTTCCGCGCGCAAAAAAGTTTTCAAAAGACCGCGTTCCGCTGGTTTTTCACCGATGGTAGAAACGTCCAGGTCCCCATAAAGGGTCAGTCCAAGCGTTCGAGGAATCGGTGTCGCCGTCATAACCAGCAGGTGCGGGTAACGACCTTTGCGGACGAGTGTCTCGCGTTGTGCCACACCGAATTTATGCTGCTCGTCAATGACCACCAATCCGAGTCTCTCAAGGGTAATGTTATCTTCCAGTAATGCGTGCGTACCGACCGTGATTCGGCGATTTAGTGCTGAAATAGTGGGAGTGGTGCTCATCGAGGTCCTTTGCCCTGCCCGGCAAAGCTCGACGTCGACAGCCAATGTTTTAAACCACCGCTCAAATGTATTAAAATGCTGCTCTGCCAAAATCTGAGTGGGAGCGATCAGGACGACATTGTGACCGCTCTCCAAAACCATCAGTGCCGTGCAGGCGGCGACGACGGTTTTCCCGGAGCCGACATCGCCCTGCAGCAATCGGCGCATTGGCTCGCCTTCGCTCATATCCTCACGAATCTCGCGAAGTACCTTGGTTTGAGCCCCGGTCAATTTGAACGGAAGCGCCGCTAAAAACGGTTTGATCAAATGATTGTCACCCCGGCATGGCAGTGCGGTGGCATTTGCGCAAAGTTTTCGACGCCGCGCTCGAATCGCAACCTGCAATTCGATGAACTCATCTAATGCCAAACGTTGGCGCGCGATTTCGATATCTCGAATATTTTCGGGAAAATGCAGCGTGCGCAATGCTTCCGCCTGGGAGGGGTTGGAGATAGCGCCACCCCACGGTTCGGCCATGGCCGTTAAAACGCCCTCGATTGAATTCCAAATCAACGCTCGCAACCACCGCTGGGCAAGACCTTCCGTTAATGGATAAATTGGTGCTATGCGATTAAGATGGACAGACTCGTCCTGGCTTTCCGAGTCAACGATTTCAGATTCTGGATGATCCATGATGCGTGGTTTCAGGTCTTTCACCTTTCCATAAACCAGCACGTCATCTCCTTTGCAAAATGCCCCTTCCATATACGGCATGTTCCACCATCGGCAATGCAATCGTGCAGTGCCATCGTCAATGATGAACTCGAAAACCGATTTCGTGCGCCGGGCAAAACGTTTGATGCCAGCGGCAACAATTTTCCCGCGCACCGTTGCGGCCTCTCCACGTTGCAAATCTGCAATTTGCCGAACGTGGCGCCGGTCTTCGTAGCGGCGCGGACGCAAAAAAATCAGATCTTCCAATGTGAATACCTTCAGCCGTGCCAATTGAGCGGCACGCTCCGGGCCGACTCCCCGCAAAAAAGTCAGCGGTTGTTTTGACATCGTCAGCAAACTGACTTTGCTTGTAACGGAAAACCGAGGAAGTGCAAAGACCACTTCACAAACCGATATGAATCAACGGCCGGATCACCATTGAAGATGCAGCGGCCAAACAATTGGGACGATCCACATTGCCAGTCCGAAAATAATCAGCGTTAGCAGTGACCCAACCTTGAGGAAATCGGAAAACTTATACTTGCCGGGACCGTAAACCATGAGGCAGGAAGGTTCGAGTGGGGTTAAATAGGAGCAACTCGCGGCTACCGCGATCATCATCGCGAATGTCCTCGGATTTAAATGAAGCTTTTGGGCCGCTTGCATGGCCACAGGCATGACCACGACAGCGGCCGCTTGATTGGACATAGGCTGAGTCAGAATCACCGTCAGTACGAAAAATCCTCCCAAAAGCCAGATCGGACTTGTTAGTTTCGAGATTTGTATAATCAGACCCGCAAGATATTTGGCTGTACCCGAGTGCTCCATAGCCACCCCGACTGCGAGCATGCTGCCGATCAGGATAATGGCCTTCCATTCCACCTCGCGGTAGGCCTCTTCGGGGGTGACGCACTTCGTTAGAAATACTGCCACTGAGCCAATGATCGTTGCCAGGGCCATCGGAACGATTTTGAGCGTGCCCAGCGCCAATGATCCTACGAATATGCCGATCGCAAGATTTGCACGATGTCGATGAGGCCGCTCCGTGCCAATATTTCCGATAAGACGAACGGTATTATCTTCCTGAAGCGCGGCAATGTTTCCCCTGTGCCCCTGCAGAAGCAAAACGTCCCCCATCCGCAAAGGCACTTCACTCATTTTCCGCCGGATATCTTCACCCGCGCGATTAATTCCGAGAACCTGCAAACCATATCGTTCGCGAAACCGAAACCCCTTGAGGGTGCGGCCCACCATGCGTGATTTTGGCAGCAGTATCACTTCAACCAGTGCAACATCCTCGGTTTGCAAGCTTGGATCGGAGAGCTTTACGTCCGCTTTGATATCGATCCCGGCAATGTCTTTGACTTTTAGAATATCCTCCGTGCTATTGCCTTGAACCAACAGGAGGTCGCCCGCTTCGAGGACAAGATCAGGGCGCGGAATAAAATGCTGTCGCTTGTTCCGAACGACGCTGATCACGGTCAGATCCAGATCCCTGCCAAATGCGGCCTCAGCCAGTGTCTTTCCAATTAGGTCGGAAGAAGGAAGAATGATCACTTCACTGAAAAACGCTCGCGAAGCACTGTCTCCGCCAGCCTTTCCCCCAGTCCGATCCGGAATGATCCGCCGGCCAAAAAAGTACATGTACAGCAAGCCCGCGATCGAAATAGGAATTCCGACAGGCGCCAACTCAAAC
>JAQGOX010000298.1 GCA_028293365.1 Verrucomicrobiales bacterium
CGTCGGCGCAACGGGCGCGGTCGGCATCGAAATGCTTGAGACGCTCGAAAAGCGCAAATTCCCTGTTGGAAAACTCACATTACTCGCTTCGGCGCGTTCGCTTGGAAAAAAATTGAGCTTTCGCGGCGGTGAGGTCGAAGTGCAGGAATTGACTCGTAACTCCTTCAGCGGGATTGATATCGCTCTGTTTAGCGCCGGCGGCAGTATCTCCAAAGAATTTGGACCCATCGCAGCCCAGGCCGGTTGCGTTGTGATCGATAATTCGAGCGCCTTCCGCATGGATCCCTCGGTGCCCTTGGTCGTTCCCGAGATAAACGCAGCCGATATTCGTCAGCACAAAGGCATTATTGCGAACCCGAACTGCACGACTGCCATCACCTTGATGGCACTATACCCCTTGCATCAGGCCTTTGGCGTGAAGCGCGTTTTCGCATCGAGCTACCAGGCAGTTTCCGGAACGGGCGCAAAGGCAATTGAGGAACTCCGTCGACAGGTGGGCCAGGTCGTCGCGGGCGAACCAGTCACGAAAGAAGTTTACGCGCATCAGATCGCTTTCAACGTCCTCCCGCAGGTCGATTCATTCCTGCCCACCGGCTACACCAAGGAGGAGATGAAAATGGAGAATGAAGGCCGGAAGATCATGCACCATTCCACCTTTCGGGCGAGTGTCACTTGCGTGCGAGTTCCTGTTTACCGCGCCCATTCCGTTGCCCTCAGCGCGGAATTCGAAAAGCCGATCACTGTCGAATCAGCACGAGAGGTATTGTCTCGCGCACCCGGCCTGGACATCGTCGATACTCCAGAAAAGTCCGAATACCCCCTTCCCCTCTACGTCGCGGAAAAAGACAATTGCCAGGTCGGGCGCATCCGCAAGGATTGCGCAATGGACAATGGCCTTTGTTTCTGGGTCTGCGGCGATCAACTCTTAAAAGGCGCGGCACTTAATGCTGTGCAAATTGCTGAGGAACTGCTGAAGTTTTGACCGGCGCGCGTTGATCGAGGTTCCCGGGATCGGTAGCGATGACGCCAACCCGATCTCGATGCAACACGTTGAACACCATTTCTCCGGCGGCGACATCGTTCGCGATGTCGTCATCGGCATGGCCGACGGACTAACCGTTCCTTTCGCACTCGCTGCCGGAATTTCTGGCGCTCTCACCTCTTCACACATTGTCGTTACCGCCGGTTTCGCTGAAATCGCTGCGGGATCGATTGCAATGGGCCTGGGAGGTTACCTCGCCGAGAAAAGCAACGCAGAACATTTCTACAGCGAACAAAAGCGCGAGGAGGATGAAATTATTCATCACGTCGACGCGGAGCGCCAGGAGATCATCGATGTTTTCGAAAACTATGGTGTCACTGCCGAGGAATGCCGCCCCATCCTTGCCGCCCTGGAACGAGATCCAGTCCAATGGCGCGATTTCATGATGCGTTTTGAACTCGGTCTGGAAACGCCCAATCCCAAAAGAGCTCTTCAAAGCGCCATAACCATTGCGATGTCTTATGTCGTCGGCGGATTTATTCCGTTGGCACCTTACATTCTGATGGCCGATTCGCGCAAAGCGCTGCTCGTATCAGCGATCGTGACACTCCTGGCCCTGGCACTCTTCGGCTTTGTAAAAGGTCACTTCACGGGGGTTTCGAAACTCAAAAGCAGCCTTCAAACTACAATGGTCGGCGGTCTTGCAGCAGCCGTCGCTTACTGGATTGCAAAATCAATCTCTTAAGACTCTCCTGCGCTGCACTATTTTCCTGGAAATAAAAACGGTTATTCGAATTTTTCGCGGTTGACATCCGTCCGTTGGAGAAGAACGATGCTTAATATGAACCAGCCCCCTAATGAAGGAAGCTCACGTCGTGAGTTTTTAAAAACCACTGGACGTCTCGCGGCAGTCTCAGCCCTCGCCGGTGTCTCCATTCCGCATGTTCATGCTGCGGAAGATAATACCATTCAAATTGTGCTCATTGGCTGCGGTGGCCGCGGTGGCGGCGCTGCGAAGAATGCCCTGTCCGTCAAGACCGGCCCGATGAAACTCGTCGCCATGGCCGACGTCTTTGATCACAGACTCAAGAGCTGCTACGAAACTCTAAAAAATGACAAGGATGTCGGCAAATCTGTCGACGTACCCGAAGACCGTAGATTCATCGGCTTTGATGGATACAAAAAAGCCATGGATTGCCTGAAACCCGGCGACATTGCGATTTTTACCACGCCGCTCGCTTTCCGCTGGGTTCATTTTACCTACGCGATCGAAAAAGGCTTGAACGTTTTCATGGAGAAGCCTCTCACTGCAGATGGCCCCACCTCCCGTAAAATGCTCGCCCTCGCCGAAGAAGCGAATAAGAAAAACCTCAAAGTCGGTGTCGGCCTCATGTCCCGTCATAGCCGCGCTCTCGAAGAACTTCATAATCGCATCCAGGACGGCGAAATCGGCGACATCATCCTGATGCGCGGCTATCGCATGCACGGTCCCGTTGGATCTATGGCATCGCTTCCGAAACCTCCGGGTGGCACGAGCGAACTGCTCTGGCAGATTTCCCGGTTCCACAGCTTCCTCTGGGCCAGCGGCGGCTGCTATAACGATTTCTATATCCATCACATTGATCATCTGTGCTGGATGAAAAACGCCTGGCCGGTAAAGGCTCAGGCATTGGGCGGCCGGCATTATAAACAGAGCCCCGAGGGCGTTGCCTATGTGGACCAGAACTTTGACACCTATTCCGTCGAATACACCTTCGCGGACGGAACAAAGTTCATCATGGACGGCCGTTGCATCAACGGATGCAAACCGATCTATGCCAGCTACGCGCACGGCAGCAAAGGCATGGCGATTGTTTCCAAGGCCAATGACTGCGGATTACCCTCGAGCACTTACAAAGGCCAGAATCCTGAGCGTGGAAATATGATCTGGACCTCGAAGGTCGCCGAAGATGAGACCGATCCCTATTTGAACGAGTGGAATGACCTGACCAACGCGATTCGTAACGATAAGCCATACAGCGAAGTGGCGCGCGGCGTTATGGCCAGCAACACTTGTAACATGGGTCGTATGGCCGCCCACACTGGCCAGGAAATCACCTTCGATCAAATGCTCAACCACGAAATGGTTTATGCGCCTGACATCGAAAAATGGACCATGGATTCACCACCGCCATTGCGTTCCGGCCCCGATGGACGTTATCCGATTCCAATGCCCGGCATCGTGACCAACCGCGAATACGAGCCGATCCAAACGGCTTAATCCCGATCGAAGAGTTTCAAAAAGGCCGGCCTGGGAATCTCAGGCCGGCCTTTCGTTTTTCACACGGCACACGAATTCACCGCCCGAACTTCTCCCAAGACTCAAATTGATGCGCTTCCGCCCCACGCTCGTTCGGAACAATTCCGTTTGGACCCGATTCCAGAGTCTGAACTCGCTCTCGCTCCTGACGAGGATCAAAACGCGGCCAATCCGGGCGTTCCCGCCGCGTTTGGGCGGTCAAATTTTAGGCGCGACTTTTGCAAGCGACTTTTTCACGATAGTCAATATGTTCAAATCCCTGGCTATCGGGCTGCGTCTGCTCATTATGCTTTCATTTTGTGGCCTGACCGCATCGGGGCAACGGTATGCACACGAAAGAGAAGAATGGAATAAACCCTTCAAACCTTTTCGCATAGCCGGTAATCTCTATTATGTCGGAGCCACCGGCGTATCCGCTTTCCTGATCACAACGACTGAAGGATCAATCCTGATCGATGGCGGATTGCCGGAGACCGCCCCGTTAATCGAGAAAAATATTTCGGATCTCGGCTTTAAGATCACCGATATTAAATACCTTCTCAACAGTCATGCTCATTTTGATCATGCAGGCGGCCTCGCTGAACTCCAGCGCCTTTCCGGCGCGCAAATGATCGCCAGCGCCGGAGACTCTCAAACGTTACGCACTGGAATCGACACTGTTCTCGGACCATCCGGTTCCTTTCCCGCCATCAAAATCGATCGAGTGATTAGCGATAATGACACCGTGCAATTGGGTGGAATGACACTAACAGCCCACCTTACCCCCGGTCATACTCGCGGCAGCACAACCTGGACAACGCGCATTTCTGAAAACGGTAAAACCTACCGGGTCCTGTTCCACTCCAGCACAACTGTGGCGGCCAACAAACTCGTAAATAACCACGAATATCCGAACATCATCTCCGATTACGAAGCGAGTTTCGCGAAATTCAAAAAACTGTCGTGCGACATTTTTTTAGCCCCCCACGGATCATTTTTCCACCTGACAGAAAAATTGAAAAAACGAGCCGCAAACAATTCTAATCCGTTTATCGACCCAAATGAACTCCAACGCTTCGTCAACCAATCAGAAATGGATTTCAAACGCGAATTGAGAGAACAAAAGAGTAAATCAGAAAGACCGCCGCAAAACTAAACACAACGTCATACCTGATCAGACGGCAGGATGGGCTCCGGTTCGCGTTTCCGAAATCATCCGCGCATCCTGCATTTCCTCTCCCCATATTTATGCTCACATTTTTCCGACATAATTCTTCCCTCCGTTCTCTCCGTTTGCTCCTGTTCAAAATCCAATCCCACCTGTCTCACAGCAAATAATCGCGCGGGATAAACATCAGCTTGTCTG
>JAQGOX010000340.1 GCA_028293365.1 Verrucomicrobiales bacterium
CCGACCATGACTCTCCCACCGTGCTTAAAAAGTACGGTGAGAAGTTCGGCGCGGATCCAAATCGTTGGTGGTTTTTGACTGGTAGTAAGAAAGAAATCGCCGGTCTTGCCCGGGATAGCTTGAAACTGACTGCGATTGAGAAGGATCCTGGCGAGCGGGACAGCGATGTCGATCTCTTCATCCACAGCACTATATTTGTGGTTGTGGATAAACACGGGCGAATGCGTGCCACCTTCGAGACCGACGAGCCCGATGCTAAAACGAGGATTCTCGATGCGGTGAAGCGATTGCTCACCGAAAACTGATTTTCTAATGACGTACAATGACTTACCGGCGTTGAACGCCGTCCTCAACGGCACTAGCGCGGTGCTGCTTTCATTTGGGTTGTATCATATCAAAGCAGGCCGGCAGAACTCTCACCGAAATTGCATGCTGGCTGCATGCGTCACTTCGCTGTTGTTTTTGACTTCATACGTGACTTATCACCTGCACGCTGGACGCACTGTCTTTAAGAATCCCGAATGGTTTCGGCCGATTTATTTGGTTCTGCTTCTGACCCACACAGTCCTCGCGGTGGTAATCCTGCCCATGGTCATTATGACTCTTATAGCGGCGCTTCGGGGCCGTTTCGAAAAACATAAGAAGATCGCCCGCTGGACCTGGCCTTTTTGGATGTATGTCTCGGTCACAGGCGTGGTGATCTATCTGTTGCTCTACCAGATTTTTCCGCAGCATTGACTGCGGAACCGCTCGCACGGCCGACTGGAATACCCGGATGAGTGCTAACGAAGCATTGGAGCAGGTGATGTCATACACGCCGCGCTAGCGAAAAATACTCGGCGCACGATCTATTTCCACTGCCAGTCAATCATCGGTTGTCCAAGAGATTGCAGAAGTGATGCCAATGTAAGCCCAACTGACCGTCGTTTCTTGCGAGGGCTCGAAAATACACTTCAGCGTTATTTTCGTTTTTAGTTATTTCCGAAAACAGTCCTGCCCGCTATTTTCAGATCGAAAAAATGACCAGGCCGAGTTCAACGAAGATTCCTGGAAGGAAAGTTGCCTGTTTGGGCGGTTTTTCGGCCTTCGTGCCTGCGCCGTTGCCGCCTGAATTGGAGTGGACGCCAAATTTGGTTCGCGCTCTTTCCGATGCAGACAGGCTGATTGGACGGCTCGCTGGCGAAGGGGGAAGTCTGCCGAATCCTCATGTTCTGATGCGGCCGTTTGTGCAAAGGGAAGCGGTGCTTTCGAGCCGTATTGAAGGTACACAGGCAACCTTGGGTGAACTGCTCGCGGCAGAAGCGGGAGCAGCGGTGGAACGCAGCCCGGATGATTTGCGCGAGGTTGGAAATTATGTTGTGGCTTTGGAACACGGGATTGAACGGCTCAAAAAGCTACCCCTCTGTGTCCGCCTCGTGCGGGAACTTCATGAGAAGCTGATGACCGGTGTTCGTGGTGATTCCGCGAAGCCGGGTGAATTCCGTCGCATACAAAACTGGATTGGTCGGCCCGGCAGCACGCCCGCCACAGCCTCATTTGTCCCGCCTCCGCCAGATGATGTTGAGCCTTGCCTCGCGCAGTGGGAAAAGTTCATTCATGAGCAAACTCTGCCTCCGCTTGTTCAAGTGGCGATGGCCCATTATCAATTTGAAGCCATTCACCCATTTCTTGACGGCAACGGACGAGTGGGACGACTTCTCATCACTTTGTTTCTGGTTGAACGACGAATTCTTCCAACGCCCTTGCTTTACTTATCTGCGTTCTTCGAGGCAACGCGACGCGATTATTATGGCGGGCTTCGTGCGATCAGCGAACAGGGCGCTTGGGATGAATGGTTGGAATATTTTCTCAATGGTGTTGCTCGCATGTCCGAGGATGCACTTGGGCGTGCTGCACGTATCAATGCTTTGTTGTCGAACTGGCGCGTGGCGGCAGCAGGAGGTGGGACGAATACTCCGATGCTTCTCCTTGATCTGGTCGCAGCAAATCCATTTGTGACGGTCAACCATGTCGCGGAGAAACTCGATGTCGCCTTCACTACGGCGCAGCGGGCTATTATCAAGCTTGAAAAGCTGAAAATCATTTCCGAAGTCAGCAAAGCGAAGCGTGATCGCGTCTATTGCGCGAAAGCCATTTTCGAAATTTTAGAGGAACCAGCCCATCTGATTCCGAGTGGGGAGTTTTGAGCCATGTCAATTTTTTATGACCATGCGATTCGGGTGAGCGCCAATGGCGAACCGATTGATTGGCTCCTTCAGCTACCCCCCACGGCCAACGCTCTTCGTCGTCGATTCGCTGCTGCCGTGCGATTGGACGCAAAGGGTCTCCCTGGTCAACGACAATTATTGTTTACCGGCAGCGGCAATTAAAACTTTCCAGTGATTCCTTCATTGTTTGAATTAATTGAGTTGCCCTTCGGTGGAACGGAGTCTTTGGGGGGGTAGCGACAAAGACGTAGTGGAACCGAAGGGCAACTTGCCCGTTATTTTCCGCCGTCTTTCTCTTTCGCTCTGTTTTGTAAACAAAGAAGGAGTGGTTCTTGAATTGATTCCTCCGAAGCGATGAAGCTTGCTTTGCAGGCTTCGCCCGCGACCGGGCGGAGCCTGATAGTTGCGGACGAGATTCAAATAGCGGCCTCGGCGAGTGGCGCAACAAATTCTCAAGAGCCGCGCCTTCGAACCGGGATTCCTTCGCGCGAAGCGCGGCGGGACTTTCGTTGCTATTTGTCGCATCGATCGAATTTTAAAAACTGGACGATTGCATAGGCCGCGGATGCTTGCTTGTGTCTCGTGCTGCCTTGCGTTACGTTCGGCTCGTTTTAGAAGGGTGGGGGATCGCTCCCGGCGCAAGCTGGGGGAGGAAAGTCCGAACACCGCAGGGCGCGATGCCGCGTAACCCCGATTAGGTCGGGGATACACGCGGGAGGAGTTGCCGCGAGGCGCTCCGACGGAAAGTGCCACAGAAAATCAGACCGCCCAGCTCATTCTGGAAAAATCCAATCCAGGAATGAGGTTTTCAGACTGAGCTGGGTAAGGGTGAAAAGGTGGAGTAAGAGCCCACCGCCCCAAGAGCAATCACGGGGGCACGGAAAACCCCATCGGGTGCAAGGCCGAATAGGAAACCTTGGAGCGGCCCGCTCCACGGCGCAAGCCGGGTTTCGGGTATAGGTCGCTAAGATAAATGATCCTCTCGGCCGCAGGGCCCAGACAGAATTCGGCTTATAGCCCTTCTAAAACATCGATCTGCCGGTCGGGGTAACGCACGCTGATTCTTAGGTGAATTTATGGGAAATCAATATGGTTTGATTCGACACTGGGTCCCCATTTTCTGCGGGTTCCTATCGACCGTTTATTCGGTGCCTCTCCTGTCTGCGGAAGTAAAACCTCTCATTGGATTCGTCCCTGAATCGGCCTCTCGCGAACGTACTCTGGAGGCGCAGTTCGATGCTTCCTTGGCGAAGAACAACTTGCGCGACTGGATGCAACACCTTACCGCCCGTCCGCATCACCTTGGATCAGCATTCGATAAGGAAAATGCTGAGTTCATCGCCGAAAAATTTCGATCCTGGGGCTATGAAACGGCGATAGAAGAATTTGAGGTCCTTTTTCCAACACCGAAAGTTCGCGTTGTGGAAATGATCGAGCCAGCGAAATTTACCGCCGCACTGTCCGAGCCAGCTCTCAAGGAGGATGCCACTTCGGGGCAGGTGAGCGAACAATTGCCGGTCTATCATGCTTATTCTATCGACGGCGATGTCACGGCTGAAATCGTTTACGTGAACTTTGGAATTCCCAAAGATTACGAAACGCTTGCGGAGAACGGGATCGATGTGAAAGGCAAAATCGTCCTGGCGCGTTATGGCGGATCATGGCGAGGGATCAAACCAAAGGTTGCCGCCGAACATGGCGCGATCGGTTGTCTGATTTATTCCGACCCGCACGAAGACGGATTTTTCCAGGGCGACGTCTACCCAAAGGATGCGTGGCGCAATGAGACCGGCGCGCAACGCGGCTCGGTGGCGGACATGCCACTGTATCCGGGAGATCCCTTAACTCCTGGCGTGGGTGCCACCAAAGATGCCCATCGATTGACTATAAAAGAAGCGCCGACGCTCACAAAAATCCCGGTTCTACCGCTCTCGCACAGCGATGCACTTCCTTTGTTGAAGGCACTGGAAGGTTCAGTAGTTCCAGAGGACTGGCGCGGTGCGCTTCCGGTGACCTACCATTTTGGACCAGGTCCCGCCAAAGTTCACCTGAAAGTTGAGTTCGATTGGAAACAGGTTCCGTTATTTGACGTGATAGCCAAACTTCGTGGCAATGAGCGGCCGGATGAATGGATCATCCGCGGAAATCACCATGACGCCTGGGTTAATGGCGCTTCGGATCCGACGAGTGGAATGGTTGTCGTAATGGAAGAAGCCCGCGCGATCAGTGAATTGCTCAAGACCGGTTGGAAGCCAAAACGGACGATTATATTCGCGGCATGGGATGGTGAGGAACCTGGTTTGCTTGGTTCTACGGAATGGGTGGAAACGCATGGAGAGGAACTCCGGAAACATGCCGCTCTTTACATCAACAGCGATGGCAACGGTCGCGGCTTTTTGAATGCTGGCGGTTCCCATTCGCTTGAAAAATTCGTGAACGAAATCGCTCGTGACGTGCAGGATCCGCAAAAGAAGATTTCCGTCGCCGAGCGGGCGAAGGCGCTGGCACTGGTGAAAGGAAATCCCGAAACTAAAAAGGAAGCACGCGACCGCGCTGATTTTCGCATTTCCGCACTGGGCTCTGGTTCTGATTACACCCCCTTTCTTCAACATAACGGCATCGCATCGTTAAATCTTGGATTTGGTGGCGAGGACAATGGCGGAGTGTATCACTCCATTTACGATTCTTTCGATCATTTCACTCGTTTTGTTGATCCCAAATTTGAATACGGAATTGCTCTAGCGCAAACCGCCGGCCGCGCCGTACTGCGTTCTGCCAACGCCGATGTCCTTCCTTTTGAGTTTAAAAACCTCACCGACTCGCTCGATAAATATTTTCAGGAGATTACAAAACTTACCGATGAAATGCGGGAGGAAACTAAACAAAAGAACCAACTGATCAGTGATAAAACCCTGGAAGCTGTTTCGGACCCGACAAAAACATTCATCGTCCCAGCGGTGAAAGATCCCGTGCCCTTCCTGAACTTCGCGCCGTTGCAAAACGCGCTTGCGCAGCTTCGCGAAAGCGCGGCCCATTTCGATAAGCTTCGCAATGAGATTGCGTCCGGAAAGCGCACCCTCACTATGGATCAGCAACAAGCACTGGACTCCATCCTCCTTGGAAGCGAACGAACATTGATCCGCAACGAAGGCTTGCCCAGGCGGCCCTGGTTCAAGCATCAAATCTATGCGCCCGGCTTTTACACCGGCTACGGAGTGAAAACTCTTCCTGGAGTACGCGAAGCCATCGAGCAACGCGACTGGAAGGAAGCCGAAGAACAGGTTCCCATCGTAGCGAAGGTGATCGAACAATTCGCGGCCGAAGTTGAACGGGCTGCTAACTCAATGAACTGACTCTACCTCTGCCCATATTTCCCAATGACCCAGCGGAAAGCGGCGTCTTCGCCGAAAACCCTCCAGCGGTCTTTGTAGTTGATCCAATCCTGTTCGGACATCATGGGGAGCAGCGATTCGACCTTTTGACTCAGCTCTCTTATAGCCGCGTTTTGTTTGTTCAATTGATCGAGCTGATCCTGGACGGTTTGTCCCTCGCTTCCAAAGGGACTCGACGGATCCATCTTGCTCAGTGCGATTCTTTGAACCGCATTGCCTACGAGTTGATTGATTACCGGTTCGCCGGGCGCGTCGTTCCCGTAACGTGTTCCGAGATTCACTGCCATTTGCAATGCGGATTGTGCCGAAACTTCATCCCCGGCTTGTCGGTAGGAGTTCGCCAGCTCAACCGTGCTCAAACATAATTGCTTCATCTCCGCCAGTTGTGGCAGCAGCAATTGCATTGACGAAACGGTCTTGGCTTCGGCCACAGAATATCCCGAAGTGAGGTAAGCTTCTTCATCGTCCTGCATCCGCTCCTGCGTGTAGTCTTGAAATTGTGCCTTGCCAGAAGCCACGACAAGTTCCTCAACCGCCCGGTCGCTTTCACCGCGCTTAAAGTATTCCTGGGCACTCAGGTAATTTGCCAGCGCATTATCCGGCGCCGTGCGTTTAAGGGTATCGAGCCATTGTCTCCTTTCCTCGGCTGTTGCCTCTTTCTTGAACGCGGCTTCGAAGGCCACCTGCGGGTCGTTTGGATATTTCTGTTTGGCTTCCTCCAGCAATCCAGGATCGTCCGTGGTGCGGAAGGCAGCCAGCAGACTTGCGGCGCTTCTGCCGTTCGCCTTCAGGTAAGTCTCGGCTTGTTCCGCCGTTAATTTGGGCGATTTATCTTTGAACCGCGCGTAGAGGTTCGTCGATTGCAAATCATCAACCGGTGCACCCGGTACTTGCGCGGATGGCGCCGGCAAACGCGGTAATTGTGACCTTTTCGCCGCTGCCAGTCCGTTCGACAGATTCTCGTTCTCTGATTGGAGTTGTGCAATTCGCTGAAGGAGCGATTGGTTCTCCCGTTGAAATTCGAGTTGGGATCTATGCCGGATCAGCAGGTCGGTCGCTAGACCAGCGACCAAAAAAGCACAAATGGTTCCTAACTTGAGATTTGTCATGGCTATTAGTTTCAATCCGCCGAGGGTGATTCCCGTGCCTGAGTTCGCTGCGATCAGAGCGGTGGTGGAAAACGAAAGGGCGAGTCCAACCGGCGCGGCGCTCACGGCGTTGCCGGCAAGGACGGTCGCGAGCGCCGAGGCCGAGATGGTCACCCCTCGCTGCTTTAACAGCGTTTCGAGTTTCTCCAATGCCCGCGCGACGCGCATCCGCGCGGCATTCTCAGACGTTCCGATTACTTCGCCCACGGAGCGTAAATTACGCTCTTCGAAGAATCGCAGTAAGACAGCAGTACGATCCTCCGCATCGAGCTGATTGATTGCTTCATCCAGAATAGGCGCGACCCGCGCCAGATAATCTTCGCCCTGATCCTGAGTGGCACTCATTTGAACAGCATGGTTTTCGCGGTGTTGGCGACGTCGTTCTCCGCGCATCACGGTGGCGGCGACAAAACAGGTGTGCCGATGCAGCCACCCTCCGAGCATTACCTCCCTCGAAAGAGAGCGGGCCTTGCGGGAAAGGTCAGAGAATACCGTTTGCCCGATATCCTCTGCGAGCTGCGAATTACCGCAAGTCACGCGAATGGCGACGGAATAAACCAGGTTCGTGTACCGCAAAACAAGTTCGCGAAACGCGGCCTCCGATCCGGTTTCTACATAGTCCGCGAGTAGTTGTTGATTTTCCGTCATTTTCGAATCACTCCTATAAAGCCGCCGAAACCCGGAATCGCACAATGATTTCTTTTTGCATCTTCAACGCATCCCTACCATTAACTCGTTCCATTAAGAAGTTGACAGAAGTTCATGAGTTCTATCTATTCAGTATAGACAGAAATGGATGAAATGTGAAACTCGACGCTATACAACAACGATTTATTTTGCACTGGGGAGAAATGGGAACCCGCTGGGGCATTAATCGTACGGTTGCACAAATCCATGCGCTCCTTTTTATTTTTCCTCGCCCATTGAATGCAGAGGAAATCGCTGAAACCTTGAGTATTGCGCGTTCAAATGTGAGCAATAGTCTGCGCGAACTGCAGGGCTGGCACATCGTGAAGCTGGTTCATGTGATGGGCGATAAGCGGGATCATTTCGAATCGTTGAAGGATGTTTGGGAGATGTTTCGGATTGTCCTGGACGAACGAAAACAGCGGGAGATTGATCCTACTGTGGCGATGCTGGAAGAGTGTATTCGGGAGGCCGCCGCGGGCAAGGGGACTGATAATTATACCGAAGAGCGGTTGCGCGAATTGCATAGCTTTTTCGACAAGACAACCACCTGGTATGCGCAAGTGGCGAAACTGCCCGCCTCTGCTCTAATGAAATTGATGAATCTCGGAGACAAAATGCTGAAGTTGCTTGGAGCAGGGGGGTAATTTTTTTTGGAGGCGTATTTCTGTCATTTCAGAAACAACAGATTAAACAGGATTGAATAATATGAAATTGGCAATCACCGGTGGAACAGGTTTTGTGGGACGGAATATCGCAAAGGTGCTGGTTCAGGACGGTCACGAAGTTGTGTTGGTGGCTCGGGGGCACAATAGAACAGATTCTTCGATTATTTCTTTGCTGGGAGTCACGCTGGTTCGGGCCGATCTCTCGGATATCGATAAACTCGCCGAGGCGTTTGGCGGATGTGCCGGAATCGCGCATTGCGCGGGGATAAATCGTGAGCTGGGCCGTCAAACCTATGAGACTGTTCATGTGCAAGGGACTCACAATGTCATTGCCGCGGCTCGCCGTGCCGGCGTGCCAAGGCTGTCGTTCATTAGTTTTTTGCGCGCTCGCCCCGGCTGCGGTTCTGGCTATCACGAAACAAAATGGGCTGCGGAAGAGTTGATTCGGAAATCGGGCCTCGATTACACAGTATTCAAATGCGGAGTTATTTATGGCAAAGGCGATCACATGCTGGATCATTTAAGCCACGCCTTTTACACTTTCCCGATATTTGCGTTTGTTGGTTTCACGGATCAGAGAATCCGACCGAATGCAGTCGAGGATGTGGCGCGGGTCGTCGCATTCTCCTTAACGAAAGCTGCTCTTTCGCGACAAACGGTCGCGGTAGTGGGGCCTGAAGAACTCACGTTGCGGGCCGCAGTCCGGCGGGTAGCCGAGGTTGTCGATCGGAAGCCACTGATGTTCCCGCTTCCAGTCTGGTTTCACTACATTTTGGGCTGGATCGTGGAAAGAATCATGATTTCGCCTTTGGTTTCGGTCGCTCAGGTGCAAATGCTTGCGGAGGGAATTGCCGAGGCTAGTCCGCCATGCGATACCCTTCCTCCGGACCTCGCACCCACAATCCGGTTCAGCGCTGATCAAATCCGAAAAGGGTTGCCGGCTCCGGGGCCGTTTCGCCTTCACGATCTTCGCGGATTTCGTCGAAGCGCGCCGGTTACTCACGCACGCGGATTTTTTTATGAAATGCCCTAACCCCTCGATTTAAATGAAACGCGTGATTCTAGCAGGCGGGTCTGGTTTTATCGGGGGAATTCTTGCGAAATATTTTCACAAGGCCGGATACGAAATCGTCATATTGAGCCGTGCTCCACGGGGACCCTCACTGGATGCCCGGACCGAATATTGGGACGGGCGTACGGTCGGTGCCTGGGCTGCCGAATTGGAAGGAGCGGATGCTGTTATCAATTTGGCGGGACGTTCGGTGGACTGCCGCTACACCCTGCGCAATCGGAAGCTCATTCTTGATTCGCGTTTGGATTCTACTCGAGTATTGGGTGAGGCGATAAAACGCTGTGGGGTACCTCCTCGGGTTTGGTTGAATTCAAGCACGGCAACGATTTACAAGCATTCACTCGACCAGCCAATGGATGAAACTGGTGAAATCGGGTCGACCCCTGAAGCTCAGGACGCCTTTTCGATCGAGGTTGCGCGCCGGTGGGAGCGTGCTTTTGAGCAGGTGGTCACGCCTCAGACCCGAAAAATTGCTTTGCGCAGCGCCATGGTGCTTGGCCATGGCCGGAACAGCGTTTTTCCTGTATTGCGCCGTCTGGTTCGTTTCGGCCTTGGCGGCAACATGGCCAGTGGCAAACAATTTGTTTCCTGGATCCACCAAACTGATTTTTGTCGAGCCGTCGAATGGCTGCTTGAAAAAGAAGACTTCAACGGCCCGGTCAATTTAGCCGCCCCGAATCCCGTGACGAATCAGGAGATGATGAGAATTCTCCGGGAAATTTGTCGCGCTCCTGTTGGCTTGCCCTCCAAACATTGGATGATCGAGATCGGTGCTTTCTTTTTGCGCACAGAACCGGAATTGATCATTAAAAGCCGACGAGTTATTCCCGGCAGACTTCTTAAATCAGGATTTCAATTTGAATTTCGAACCTTGCGGGAAGCATTCGAGGATTTGGTTCATAACTAATTGGAAGAAGGAGGTTCAATGAAATTGGAATTTCGAGATCTTTGGCGTTGGGAAGGAGAGATTCCGTTGAGTATGCGGCGGGCATCTTTCCGTGCGAATGTCGGCAAATGGCGGTTGTTTAGCGGCTCGGCTATTCAGAACCGCTGCGCCTTAATTTCCCTTGGAGACTTCTTGGTTGAATTACCGAGATAAATAAAATTTTCAGACTAATCTATGAATTAACTCGAATTATGTGATAGGCTCTCCCTGATCGTTTGGCAGAAATCTTTTTCACTGACAATGCACATTTTCGGAGTCCTACATATTTGGCTGTCTGAGTACTGCCGCTTATTCACTATTCGCTTACTTTCTTTCTCCCAAGTTTGGTTTCCAAATTTATTATCATCGTTTCCAGGATTAGCGCCTTCGGTCGCCATTTCGATAATGGTGTTGGGGATGCTTTCGCGCGAGTCGATTTCCAGGCCAGCGCCAGCGCCTGTGCCTGTAGTGGATGTGATGATGTTATACACGGCGGACGCTCGTGATGGTGCGGGTGGAACAGCAGCCATTAAAGAGAACATTGATCGCGCAATGTCGGAGGCCAACCAGGTATTTCAGAACAGTCAAATCAACGCCCGACTTAGGCTGGTTTACAAAGGGGCAATCGATTACTACGAATCGGGAA
>JAQGOX010000420.1 GCA_028293365.1 Verrucomicrobiales bacterium
ATTTGACGGTTCACGACGGCAACAATTCCTACCCCTCATGGATCGAGGTCAAATTGTCGAGTCACAGCTCACTCGTCGGCTCCTACGTCGGCCAGTTCGGCAGCGCTCGACCGGTCTCAAACATTGAGTTCGACAAGGCCTCCGGCCACTTTCATTTCGTGGTTCCGCCCCAATGGGAACATCGCACCAACAATATCGATGTTGAAGGCACGGTGAAAGACAACACCCTGAGCGGCACCGTTCCGAATGACGTCGGCAACCCGGTCCCCTGGGAAGGCCACCACGCCCCCACTCTCGTGCGCGATCACGCACCGAAATGGGATAAACCTGTCGAACTCTTCAATGGCTACGACCTCACCGGCTGGAAACCGCGTAATGCCAACGGCAAAAACGGCTGGGAGGTTCGCGATGGCATTCTGATCAACGCGAATCCCGGAAACGATCTCCTCAGCGACCGCAAATTCACCGATTTCAAATTGCGCGCCGAATTCCGCTACCCAAAAAATGCCAACAGCGGCATTTACCTGCGCGGTCGTTACGAAGTGCAGATCGAAGACGATTTCGGTCTCGAACCCGAAAGCCACCTCATCGGTGGCGTTTATGGCCATCTCACTCCACGCGTCAACACTGCCAAAAAGCCCGGCGAATGGCAGACCCTCGAAATCACCCTCGTCGGCCGCGTCGTGAACATCGTTCTCAATGGCGAACCGATCATCGAACACCAATCCATCCCCGGCATCACCGGTGGCGCGCTCGACAGTGACGAAGAAAAACCGGGCCCTCTCCTGATCCAGGGCGACCACGGCCAGGTCGAATTCAGAAAGCTCACACTGACGCCGGCCGAATAAGAGTCTGCTGATAAGCTACGGTCGTTCAGGCCGAAAAGGATTTGGTATTGGATTAAAAGCGGATGAGGTCCTTTCTTCAATTACCGCCAATTCATGCCAGATCGGGTGACGGACCGCGGGTATATGCGCCGAGCATTACCCGCAGCGCGTGAGAAGGTCGCGCCGTCGGAATTTTTTTATGTCAATGAATCGATCGACGGCCGCGGCTCTCGGCAACAAAGGCGCTCTCCGTTGGCCCTCTCACCCACAATTAATCACATTCCCAACGAAAAAAGAGGGCTGTTGAAAACGTTGTTGCACCGCCCGCTGCGTGCTTTATAATGAGCGAATGAAGACTCTAACCATAACCGAGGGACGCGGACGGCTGGGCTACTGGCTCAAAAAAGCAACCCAGGGCGAAGACATTGGCTTCATGTTTGAAGGCAAGATCGTGGCCTTGCGTCCGGTGGAAGTGGTTTCTACGGATTACGCGCTTCAGGAATACGGTTTGACGTCGGAGGAAATGGCAGTTGCGGAAAAACGTATCAGTTCGGAACTCAAAACGGAGCGGAAGCGTGGTGAATTGACGCGATTTGTCGGGAACAAAAATGATTTCCGTTGAGCTTTCGAAGCGGTTCCGGAGGATTGTACGAGATGCGCGACGAGAAGCCGAAGTTTCCGTTACCTTGAAGCTCGTGGTGGAAGGTTTTGGCAATCCCCATGCGCATACTGGGCTGTCCATTCGAAAACTGGGCAAACATTTTTACGAATGCCGCACCGGCCTGGATTGGCGGCTCTTGTTTGAAGCACAGAAGGGTCGATTGGTATTCGATTTTGCGGGCGATCACGACGAAGTTCAAAATTATCTTCGGGGCAAACGCTGATCCGACCCGCCAAAACCTGCAAGGATTCCGAGGGAGAGTTGTTCCTGGAATTACTGCTGGGTTGTGCCGACAATTGCGCTTCTTTCCGACAAGGCCACCCCACGTGTTAACACCGCCAAAAAACCCGGCGAATGGCAGACCCTCGAAATCACCCTCGTCGGCCGCGTCGTGAACATCGTTCTCAATGGCGAACCGATCGTCGAACGTCAATCCATCCCCGGCATCACCGGTGGTGCGCTCGACCGCGACGAAAAGAAACCGGGCCCTCTCCTAATTCAGGGCGACCACGGCCAGGTGGAATTCAGAAAGCTCACACTGACGCCGGCCGAATAACTGTGCTTAATTAAGATCGCTCAACGGAACGCACACGAGCTTACTTCGTTCCTATCCGCGTACATCCGTGCTATCCGCGGTTAAAACGCATCCGCCTCTTTGCAGGGGACTATCGAGTCACGATGGGAATTCGAGTGCGAAAAATTGCATACAATTTAAAAACGTGATCGGCATCGTGACTCGCACGATGCCGATATTTTACAGGATTACTGCGCCTGATGTTTCCTGCCGTTATGGCATCGTGATTTTCACCGCATTCGAATACCCGGAATAAAGTGAACCATTATACGCGCGCACTCGGAAATAATAAGTCCTTAAGCTGGTCGTGCCGCTTACGGTTACAGAGGTCGTTCCTGTAAGCACCGTTCCCAGCGAATACCAGTTCAAAGCGTCCAATGAATATTGGATCACATAACCCTGCTCATCCGCGGATTTATCCTGCCACGCAAGGTTCAATTGCGTGGATGAAAGCGCCGAAGCTACCAGGTTTTGTGGCGCGGGCGGCTGTGCGATCGTGGAGACCGTCACGGAATTCTGGCTTGAGCCCGCACTGTTCAAAGCCGTAACGATGTAATAATAAGTGCCGCCATTCGCGGTCACGTTATCGGTGTAAGTCAGGCTCGTGATCCCGGACGCAACGGCACTGAATGTTCCCGTGCTGCTGGTAGCGCGCTTGACGGTGTAGCTGGTTGCCCCACTTGAGGCGTTCCATTTAATGCTCACGGGAGCGGTGCCGGAAACCTTGGAAAGGCCAGCCGTGGCGGACACTCCCGCAGGAGCCGAAGGCGTCGCTGGAGGTGCCGGTTGCGCGGTTGGAGTGATGATGTTGCTCAGATTCAATCGACCTCCAGTCGCAGTAATGCCCGCGAGCGAAGGAGTTGGAATCACAGAGCCAAGAATAGCGTCACGTATCTGTTGAGCGGTCGCCCCGGGATGGGTTGACGCATAAAGCGCAGCAGCTCCCGTTACATGCGGCGTCGCCATCGAAGTGCCGCTGTAAGCCCCGTAGGTATCGGTCGGTAATGTCGAATAAATTGCAACCCCCGGCGCTCCCAGATGCACTTTGGTTGCCCCGTAATTGGAGAAAGCGGCCTTTGCTCCAGATTGATCGATCGCCGCGACCGAAATAACCGAGTCATAAGTTGCTGCGCTCTCGGTGCTGGTCCCAATGCGTGTGTCGATATTCGCCGGATAAAAAGCAACAGCATCATTGTTCAAGCCATTGCCCGATGAGTCTCCATTCCCGGCCGCGGCAATTAAGAGGATCCCAGCTTTGGCCGCCCGGATAATCGAGTCGTGCAACGATTGCGAATAACCAGTCCCGCCCCAGGAAGCGTTGATCGCTACAATATTCAACCCATGCCGTTGTTTGAGTGCGACCAGATAGTCGATTGCCTGAACTGCCGCCAAAGTCGAACCGCTGCCGCCGCTCATGAATTTTGCCGAAATAATGTTCACGTCCCAATTCACCCCTGCCACTCCCACACCGTTGCCTCCCTTTCCTCCGATGGTTCCCGCCACATGGGTTCCATGTTGATCCCCGGCGGGATCGAATACCTGATTGTTGTTGCCTGCAAAATTCCAGCCATGGATATCATCCACATAACCATTGCTATCGTTATCCACGCCGTCAGCACCTTCGAAAGGATTCTGCCAGATATTAGGAGCAAGGTCGGGATGGCTGATCTGAATGCCCTCATCAATAATGCCGACGTAAATCGATTTCGAACCCGTGTAGCCATTGGCCCAGGCCTCCGCCGCCTGGCTTCCATACCCGTTGGCCGGCGACGACAAATCTCCATCCATCCCCCAGAGATTGCCACCGGTTAAATACGGATCATTGGAGGCAGTCTGGTGAGTGTAGATGTAGTTTGGCTCGACGTAATCGATTGCCGGATGATTTTTTAATTGAGCCAGCGCCTCATTGACCCGAAGCCCGGTCGCGACATGGGTTAATCCAATATGTCCTCGACTGCGCATCGCCTCGGTTTGAATGTGACGCAGAATCTTCATATTCCCCACTCGCAATGCATGGGCAAGCTGCGCATCCGTTGCGTTTTCACGAAATTTCACAATAAGTTCGCCCGGGGCCGCCTCGGCACCGGCAGGATCCGGTGCCATCTGTGCGAAAGAAGGAGTTATGAAAAATAGAGAGAGAGCCGCAAGGAGCGTCAAACGGATACCGTTTTTACGAGCCCCAATTGCCCAAGGGACTAAAAAAGAAATAGCTGTCATTCGTCTTAACTGAATAATGGTTGATTGCCTTACCTCGCTATCGGCGATTTTGCCGGAAGAAAGGTGGGGGAAACTATTACGGAAAAACTGCTTGTCAAGAGAATTAATCTCACCCTAGTCCTCTGATTGCCGCCAATCCCAAGGCATCGGCCTCTGGCCTCCCCCTTTGCCTGAGTCTTCGGGCCCATCGGGCCGAGGGTTATTTGGCAAATTCAGCTGCGAATCAGGTTCACGGCCTGCGTGTTGCGCCCCCCTCAACAGTCTTCCGACCGGAAATGGCCCAAAGGGCCGTGAGAAAAAGCCCAGGAACGAGGCGGGGAGCCGATTTCCTGGGGTAACAGCACCAAAAAAATGCGCCCTGATAAGGGATACCCGCGCTAGCACGTGTCACTCACCACGCCAGCGGATACCGATCCCGCGCGTTTCCAAATTTCCGGCTCTCAAGGAGCGCCCTGTTTACAGAAAATCGAAACAAAAGAAGAATCCCAGCTCC
>JAQGOX010000431.1 GCA_028293365.1 Verrucomicrobiales bacterium
AAGGATGCCATCAAGATGCCCGATAACTGGATCATGGCGGTGACCACGATCGGACAGGTTGCGGAAATGGCCACGATGATGGCACTCGGAACCGTTCTCAAGAAGATCGGTTGGAAATGGACAATGATTCTCGGCATTTTGGGCCACACCGCGCGCTTGTCCATTTTTGCCTTTTTCACCCACCCGGAGAATCAGGGAATCATAATCCTGGTCCAGGTTTTGCATGGGATTTGTTATGCATTCTTCTTTGCCACGCTTTACATCTTTGTGGACGCCGTTTTCCCCAAAGACATTCGCACCAGCGCACAGGGCTTGTTCAATTTGCTCGTTTTGGGAGTTGGACTGATCATCGCGAATTTCTGGTTTGGTTCGCTAAAGGCCGGTTGGACCGTCAATGGCGTTGCGGACTATCACAAACTGTTTTTGGTTCCAACGGCGCTTTCGATTGCTGCGACATTACTCCTGTTGTTATTCTTCCATCCGCCGAACCAACGTCCTGAAGAGGTTGGTGGTGGCGCCGCGCCTCATTGATCGCGAACTGCAGTTCCGGTATGGAAATATTCTCAGCCCCACGGGGGCGAATTAACATCAGCCCAGGGCAACGCCCTGGGAAGATCGAATAACCAATATCAAAGCCCTGAAAGGGCGCACCAAGGCTCTCAATCTAAATGCGAACATACTCGAATTTCATCGACGGCGAATCCCGGGCGTCCGGGAGCGGCTCGACATTTAAGACAGTTAACCCGGCGGATACACGCGAGACGGTTGCTGAATATCCGTTGAGCGGACGTGAGGAAGCCGCCGCGGCAATTGCCGCGGCAAAAAAGGCATTTCCAGGCTGGGCTGCGACCACTTCCGTAGCGCGTGGCCGGATTTTGAGCAAAGCCTCAATCGTGCTGGAATCACGAAAAGCGGATCTGGCCGAACTTTTGACTCGCGAAGAGGGCAAGACGCTCGCCGAGAGTACCGGCGAAGTGCAACGCGCGGTCGATATCTTTCGATTTTTCGGAGGACTCAGTTATACGGTGGGCGGCCAGACCATCCCGCACGATTTGCCGAACAACCTTCTCTATACCGTTCGCCAACCGCTTGGTGTGGTCGGGTTGATCACTCCATGGAACTTCCCAATCGCCATTCCCGCATGGAAACTAGCTCCGGCATTGCTCGCTGGAAACGCGGTCATTCTGAAGCCTGCATCGCAAGCGCCAGCCATGGCATTCGAGCTTGCAAACGCGCTACATGAAGCAGGTCTGCCGAAGGGGGTTTTCAATGTAGTCACCGGCGATGGCCGGTCCGTCGGCGGCGAGCTCGCGACGAACGAGACGGTGGTCGCCCTGTCTTTTACCGGCTCCCTTAAGGTGGGTCAGCAAATCTATAAGCAACTCGCCGAACGAATGGCCCGTTCGCAGATGGAAATGGGCGGGAAAAATCCGACAATTGTCCTGGCGGATGCCGATCTCGATCTCGCAGCCACCCTGGTAATCAAAGCCGGATTCGGTCTGACCGGTCAGGCCTGCACCGCCACGAGCCGCGTAATTGTCGAAAAGTCCGTCGCGCAGGAGCTCACGGAAAAGATCGCCGCAAAAGCGCGTGCCCTCAAAGTGGGTAACGGTTTGACCTCAGGTATCGACATGGGCCCCGCGGTCAATCAGCAGGAATTCGACGGGAATTTCGAATTCATTGAAGGCGCAATCAAAGAAGGGTCGAAATTGGTCTGCGGTGGTAAACGATTGATTGATGGCGATTTCGCCCACGGTTTCTTCATGGAACCGACCTTGCTCACGAATGTGACGCCGACCATGCGCATCGCGCGCGAGGAGGTATTCGGCCCGGTTGTGGTCGTTATTACGGTCGAGAATTTCGAGGAAGCAATCGCCGTTGCGAACGGTGTCGATGTCGGCCTTTCCGCTTCGATCGTTACGCGGGATATCAAGAAGGCCATGCAATATACGGAGCGGATCGAGGCCGGCGTAGTTAAGGTGAACCAGATCTCCACTGGTCTCGCACTGCAGGCTCCATTCGGTGGTGTGAAAAAATCGAGCAGCGACAGCTTTAAAGAACAAGGTGCCGGTGCGATTGATTTTTATACTAAAATAAAGACTGTTTACCTCGATTATTCGGCCTAAAGAATTCAAATGAGCTTCCGAGTTTGTCGTTTTGATCAGGGTGGAAAAATTGGGGTCGGCATGGTCGTTGACGATGGTCACATTGCCGATTTGTCCCCGGCTGGACACAAAAGTTTGGCGTCCGTTTTGGAAGCAGGTGTAGCCGCGCTGCAAAGCATTGATCATTCCACCCTTCCGAGAATTGCCATTACTGACATCCGTCTCCTTCCTCCAGTGGAGCAACAGGAAGTTTGGGCTGCAGGCGTCACCTATCTGCGCAGCAAAAAAGCGCGCATGGAAGAATCGGACTTTAGCGCCAGTGCCTATGATCGGGTTTACGAGGCCGCCCGGCCGGAAATATTCTTCAAGTCACTCCCGCAGAAAGTGGTTGCCACCGGTGATGCCGTAGGCATTCGAAAAGACGCGACCTGGAATGTTCCCGAACCGGAATTAGCCCTGGTGCTCAATTCACGGAAGGAACTGATCGGTTTCACCATCGGAAACGACATGAGTTCGCGCGATATCGAAGGCGAAAATGTCCTCTATCTACCCCAGGCCAAAATTTACGATCGCTCCTGTGCTTTGGGCCCGTGGATTGTGATGGGCGCCACCGAAACGGAAGTGCGTTCCTGGACTATAACCGTTCAGATCTCGCGTGCCGGCAATATCATGTTTGCCGGGGAAACCGCCGTCGGCCAAATCAAACGTTCGTTCGCAGAACTCGCCGATTACCTGTTTCGCAGCCAAACGTTTCCCCATGGGGCGATCCTACTAACGGGAACCGGCGTCGTCCCCCCCGACCAGTTTACCCTGGAAGCCGGCGACAAAGTCCGAATCGGAATCAGCGGCATCGGTTTCCTGGAAAACCTCGTCGCGGTGGTTTGATCTGATCGGCGATAGCTTCGCGCTCCCATACGTGACGATTTCAACTCCCTTTAGTTTGATTTAAGGGAATTTATTCATTTGCGAACGGTATCGCATCGGTATAGAATCCCCATTGTTCGCGCCGATTCATCCTCTTCCTGGATCAACTACCAGGTGGAAAAAAATTCAGCAGGGTCGCGCGAATAAAAGGGGAGCGACGGCATATTTTTGTTAACGACCGTTTTCCCACCTAAAGAAGGACTACCTATGAAATTCAGTAGAGCATCTCTCTTAGCCAGCCTGGCTTTTGCATCGGGCCTTGCCTCACAGCAATGTATAGCGGCGGTCACACCTTACTCCTGGATACGAGGGGGGGAAGGCGGCATATTTGCGGATTCGAGCGGAAACAACCACCCTTTCAACGCAGCATTTTCGAGCAGAGCTGGAGGTGATCCTGCAGCACTGATCGTCGCGGACAGTGTGGGCGGCCCCCTGGGCAATACCAGCGCGATCAGTACGCTCTCGACGCGCTGGGGATATTATAGTCTAGCCAATTCCGGCATGTGGGTCCAGGGACCAAACAACACCCCTCCACCCACCAACCTTTGGAGTTTGCCGGCTTCTAATTGGGTCGTGGAAGTTTGGGTGAAACCAGTCGGCACGGGTGGTTCTGCCGGCCACACAGATGCACAATTTGTCAGCACCGGATCGCCGCACTTTGGCGGCAAACCCGGCGGTGTTGCCTTCCGAACGCATTATAACAGCGATGACGACACCGTTATTGGTCGCGTAGACTCCATCGGATCATCTGCGAGCGACAACTTTACCATCGGCGACACAACAGTCCTCTCAAAAGACCATTGGACCCATCTCGCGGCTGTTAACGATAACGGCGTGACCACATTTTATGTGAACGGCGTTGCCAATGGGCCTTCAACTAACAATGTAACCGCTCCGAGCGGAGTACCCTACATCGGGTCAGGGGAAGACACTGGCGCACCGTTCGATGGTTATCTGGACGAGATCCGATATTCAACCTTCGCTCCCGGCGCATTTGCAGTTAGCGATCTGCTTCTCCTGCCTCCAGGCGCCAGCATTATCGCGCAACCTAAATCCGCCACCGTTTGGTCGGGAGGGCCTGCAATTTTCCAAATTAAGACTCCCGTCGATTCGAGAACCACGTTCCAATGGAAACTGAACGGGCAGCCGATCACAGCGGCCACCAGCGCCAACCTTTACCTTCCGGCCGTAACGTTGGCGGACAGTGGCAAAGTCTACAGTGTAGTTTTGAGCAATAGCGGCGTTGATGTTACGAGTTCCAATGCCACCCTTACGGTGGTCGCTCCAGAAACTGCCAACAACGATTTCTATCGGCAGGCGGTGCAGTCTGAATCAAGTTTGCTCGCGTATTTCCCAGTCGATAACGATTCCGGTGCCATTCTCACCAACGTAAAAGATGCCTCCCATAACGGCACCATCCAGGGTAACGCCAGTTTCGATGGCCGCACAGACCGGGCTTATGGCATACGTTCCTTGAGACTCAATGGCGATGGCGACGTTTCGGTTCCAGCAAATCCAAACTATGAGTTCACCGACGGCAGCGGAACTATTGAAGCAATCGTTTACCTCGACAAGTCCCCGGTTGACCCGTCGCCAGAAAACATTTTTTCGATCGCGACCGGAGAAGGAAGCTCGGCTCAGGTATATTACCAATTTCAGGTAAGTGCGGATGGCACTACGTTGCTCTACAGCAACGACACCTTGACCTCACCGGTCTCCTGGAATAGCCCCGTTTCTCTATTGAACCGTTTTACGCATGTTGCTCTTGTATTTGACAATCATGGCGATGCCGATCCGGCAAACGATACCGTCACCGCGTTTGTCGACGGGTTGTCGCTGGGCGCAAAACCGAATCCAAACTTCGGAGCGCAAACCGGTTTATCGGCCAACATTGGATCGGCCAGCGTCGGTTCGAGTGGCCTTCCGGTCGGCGCGTGGAATGGCAATATCGATGAACTCGCTATTTATGGGGATGCGCTATCTTCGGCGACGATCGCGATTCATAATTCGCGCTTTATTTATGGTACGAATGTTTCAAAACCAACAATCGTGAGCGCGCCAACCGGTTCGTCAACATACCTGGCTGGCGGTGCACCCTCATTTAGAGTCAACGCTTCGGGAACAGCTCCTCTAACCTACGAATGGAAGCTAAACGGAGCACCGATCGCCAACAATCCTACGGCAAGCACCGCATCTTTCACGATCCTCAATTCGACGGTAAATTCTTCAGGGACGTACACTGTGACAGTTTCCAACCCGATTGGAGAGGTCACGAGCGATCCGTTCACCGTTACATTTAATCCTGTACCGGCTGGAGACAAGTACGCTTCCTTCATACTCGGGGATCACCCCTCCGCGTTTTGGCGGCTTGATGAAACGACCGGAACGAACCTGGTAGATTATGCCGGGGGCCACAATGGAACTTACCATGGCGATGTCCAACTCGGTAAAGAAGGTGCTCCTGGAACAGCCCCGGATACAGCAGCTCATTTCCCGGGTTCGCTGACAGGTGGAATTCCCAATGCAGTAGTTCCGTACAGTTCCGCTCTCAATCCCACCGGTCCCTTCTCGCTGGAGTTCTGGGCGAAACCCGACGTGGGCGGGCAGGTAAGCCAGGCTGTGGTTGCCAGTCAGGACCGAAATGCCGGCCGTGCCGGTTATGTTGTGTATCAGGGATTTAACGGTGCCGCGTGGGAAGGTCATCTTGGAGTCGGTGACGGTGCTAAAATCGTGATCGGTCAAACTGTTCCAGTGGCGGGCCGATGGGATCACATCGTCTTCGTTTGGGATGGAAATAGTATCGGGCGGATCTGGGTCAATGGGGTTGACGATACCCGTTCCGACAGCGATACCGGCGGGCCTCTGCGTCCAAATCTCAACGTACCTCTGGAAATTGGCAGCCGCTTCAACGGCCAATTCCCCTACCAGGGAACGGTGGACGAGGTCGCCTTCTATAACTAAGATCGGAAGAGCG
>JAQGOX010000453.1 GCA_028293365.1 Verrucomicrobiales bacterium
AAATTTTGTTACGCAAGCGTATTAATGTCCGCGGCGCGCGAGCTTTTCAGTCACTCCAGAATCAAACGGTTTCGCGAATAATCGAAAATCAACTTATAGCGATGGAGGACCCCCATCCCAATATGTCCGGCAAGCGGTTCGTCCACTGGAGAGCCTTTTGTGAAAAAATCGGTTTGAGCTTTCAGAACTTCCAGATTGCCAAGGCGGAAAACGGGAATTACTCCGCTTTCAGTTTCCACGCTTCCGCCAATTCCAAATTTCTCATCCGAATGCGTTTTAACCGTTTCCAAAAGTTTATTTCGACCAACGAAAGTGCTACCGAGGCATAGGCCACTATCGCATCCGGTATCGATCTCAAATTCACCTTCGACGGGAGGTTGATTTGAAATAACAATCGACGCTTTGACTACTGGAATTTCGGCTTTGAACCGAAAGGGAACAATCTCACCTTTTCCGGAATAAGTGTAATTTGTAGGCGAGAAAAGGCGGATCTGCTGGGTTGCCGGATTAAGTTCCACCACGAACTGGCGCAGAAAACCGTATCCAAGCACTCCATCGGTCCGTCGTTTTTGGCCGGCTTCCGACGGAACAATCGCCACTCTGTAGGGCGCATAAGTCAACCCGGCAAAATCGAACATTACGCCTTTATAAGTGGGTGCCCGCTCCTCGCCCGCTATACCATTGATGGTGACATGCCCGGATTGTTGCAGGGCCAATTGTTGGAGGAGGGAGGGATGCAGCGTGGTAATCGTACAGGCGGAATCGAGCAGGAAAGTCAGCGGTTCTGATCGGTTCACACGCGCCGAAACAATCGCCCTGCCGTGACTGAATTTTATCGGAAGGGTGGTTGGCTCCGCGTAACTTGCGCACCAGGCAAGGCAAGCGAATAATGTTTTCGAAATTAATCGAGTCCTTTCTCCAAATACAAGCTTCCCCATGTGACTTATCTCCTATTTAATTTTACCGGAGCTGCCATCGCTCATTAAAGAAACCCCGCGCCAGTGATTTCGCCCGGCCATCTCTCTCGGTGGAGTGCGCATATCCGGAGAGAAAGTTCATTGTGATATACCTGCATTTCTTCCGTTCCATGGGCGTACCGCCAAGCATCGCTTAGATACTGGTCACTGGTCAATTTGAATACAAAATTTTGAATGCGAAATGTCCTGCAAGCGTCTTGATTCTTCCCGCCGGAATCGCCAGCGTGGTGCGACCAACGGCACGGTATTTTTCGCATGAAGCTATTTTTAATTTTGGTCGGTTTGATTTTTATCCTCCCTCAGCGGATTAACGCCGCCGCCTCTCCGAAATTGATCGTGGCCATTTTGGTCGATCAACTTCGATACGATTATCTGGAACGATTTCAGGATCAGTTCGCAACCAATGGATTCCGGCTGTTCCTCGATCACGGTGCGTTCATGACGTTCGCGCACTATGACTACGTTCCCACGGTTACAGGACCCGGACACGCAAGTTTTCTAAGCGGCTCAGGGCCGGCCCAGCATGGAATTATAGCCAACGACTGGCTCGATAAGGTGACAAAGAAAAGCGTTTATTGTGTTGAAGACTCTTCAGTCCAGGGAGTCGGCACAGCAAGCGGTTCCAAAATGTCGCCGAAGAATTTCATTGGTTCAAATTTCGCGGACCAGCTTCGGCTTCAATATCGATCCAAGGTCGTGGGAATCTCCATGAAAGATCGAGGGGCGATACTGCCGGCCGGGAAAAGGCCGGCGGGAGCGTTTTGGTTCGAAACAGCCAGCGGCAATTTCGTTACGAGCAGTTATTATAACTGGCAATTACCGGGTTGGGTCCAGGAGTTTAATGAACGCAAAAGACCTGGCCAATTTTTTGGTCAGAATTGGGATCGGTTGGTCGATCCAAAACTCTACTCAAATATAGATGACGCAGCGGGAGAGGGGAAACTTTCGGGAGAAACCAACTCCGTATTTCCCCACAGAATAATCAAGCCTAAGGAAGGATTTGAATCGATAATGCCCACCCCTTTTGGCAATCAACTTCTATTGGAATTTGCCGAAGCGGCAATTGTGGGCGAAGGCCTCGGTCGAAGTTCGGAGCCGGATTTATTGTGCGTTTCATTTTCCTCGATCGACTACTGCGGCCATCGCTTCGGTCCCTATTCCCAGGAGGTCGAAGATATCACGCTTCGTTTCGACCGGCAGTTGGAACTTTTTTTTGACCGGCTCGATAGAACCATCGGATTGAGCAATGTAATGATGGTGCTCACCGCCGATCACGGCGTCGCACCCACCGCGCAATTCGCATTGGCCCAGGGATTGGACAGCCGACAATTTAACGAAGGCAAATTCATGACCAACCTCGTGACTGCGCTTGAGAAGGAGTTTGGCTCGGGAAAATATTTTCTGGAGAACAAAATGTACGGAGGGAATATCTTTTTGAATCACCCGGTGATCGATGGAAAGGGTTTAAGGGTGGATCGGGTATCCCAGTTTATTCGGGAAACAGCATTGGCAACGGGACTGATAAAGGCTTGCTACACGCGCCAGCAGATTTTGGATGGGCGCGTAGGAGCATTCCCAGGACCGCTGGTTATGGCAGGGTACAATCCAGAGCGGGGTGGAGACC
>JAQGOX010000496.1 GCA_028293365.1 Verrucomicrobiales bacterium
CAATTTGCTCGTCTATCACCACGGAGCAGACTGCAAGGCCACCAAAGCTACCAATTATATGTACAACCTGAATTGCACAACCGGATTTCAGTTTTATAAGCATGTCGTGCTGGTCATGCAGGCGCCCGATTTGTGGTTCACCCGTGACATCAATGGCGACGGCAAGGCCGACTGGAAAGAGCGAGTTCTGATGGGGATGGACTCCGCCGATTCGCATCATACTGCCAACTCCATGGTGCTCGACCCCGGCGGCGCCACTTACCTCAGTGACGGTGTTTTTCATCGCACCCAGGTCGAAACCGCTACCGGTCCAATCCGAAATTCGGACGGCTGTATTTATCGATTCGAGCCGCTCACCGGCAAGTTTGAGCGTTACGTTCCCTACGGTTTCGCCAATCCCCATGGACGCGTATTTGACTACTGGGGCAATGACATAATTACTGACGCCACCGGCAACGAGAATTTCTTCGGGCCAGCCTTCAGCGGCTACCTGGAGACCGGAAAACATGCCGGAATGAAACAGTTCTGGAACCGTCCGTCGCGGCCGTGCCCCGGCACCGCCATCCTCTCCAGCCGCCATTTCCCCGAGGAGTTTCAGAATAATTTTCTGAATCTCAACGTTATCGGCTTCCAGGGCGTTTTCCGTGTGAAAGTGACCGAAAGCGGTTCCGGGCTGAAGGGTGAAACTATCTCAGACGATCTCATTAAGGGCGACAACGAGATGATTCCAAACTTCCGCCCAATTTGTCTTTCCGTTGCGCCCGATGGCTCCATTTATTTTTGTGACTGGGCCAAGCCGCTCATCGGCCATATGCAACATCACATCCGTGACCCGAACCGCGACAAGCAGCATGGCCGCATCTATCGTATTACCTACGAAGGCCGTCCGCTGCTTAATCCGGTAAAAATTGACGGCCAGCCGATCGAAGCATTGCTCGAAGCGCTCAAGACACCAGAAAACGACGTGCGCACCCGCGCCAAGATCGAGCTGAGTAAACACGACCCGGCGAAGGTCATCGCCGCCACTAAGAAGTGGGCCGCGTCTCTGGACAAGAGCGACAAAGACTACGCGCATAACCTGACGGAGGCACTCTGGGTTCATCAATGGCTCAACGTTGTGGACGAAACCTTGCTCAAGCAGGTGCTGCACTCATCTGATTACCATGCCCGGGCCGCAGCCACGCGCGTTCTCTGTTACTGGCGTGATCGCGTGAACGACTCCTTGGGATTGCTCAAAGTGCAGGTCGTTGATGAGAATCCGCGCGTCCGCCTTGAAGCTGTCCGCGCCTGCAGTTTTTTCTCAAATCGTGATGCGGGCGAGGTCGCCTTAATGGCCCTTGAAAAAGAAGCCGATCCGGCCAAACCGGATTACTATATTAAATACTGCCTGGACGAGACCATGAAGGCGCTCGACAAGTACATGAAGAATTAGCGCGCAGCCGTTGTCCAGAATTCAGCGAATCGGCATGTGCCTCTCATCGGGCCATGCCGATTCTGCTTATTCTAATGCGCGTTCAAGATGAGGGTTGGTCTGGAATTGACCATTCGCATTTGCCATGATTGAAGCGAATCAAACTGCGGTCGTCCAGCCACCTGAAGAGACTCCAAAACGAAAGCCGGTCCGCTGGTGGCCTGCGGGATTTATTCTGGGTTTGGCGATTGCTGTGGAGATGGCAATTCGCCTATGGCCTAAAACATCCTTCCAGCAAAAAAACATCGCCACGGCTCAGGTGGTGGTTGTGTCGTTGTTCCTGGAAATAGGGTGGGTGCTTTTCCTTTCGCGCTTGCGCTGGGTGGTGCGATTGGCGGTTTTTGGAGTCGTTGTTGGCGTGATCGGATTGGTCGCCGGCCTTTTTCGAATTCGCGGAGTTACCGGAGATTTGCTGCCCATTCTGGAAGTGCGTTGGAAGCAGCCTCGCACTTTAGTACTGCCGGCTGCAAAGTTGCCCTCTGCCGTAAATCGCCCCAAACTCATCGTTGAAACGACAAATGATTTTCCGCAGTTTCTCGGTCCGTTTCGCAACGCAAATGTCAACGGCCCGAAGCTGGCACGCGATTGGAAAACGCAACCTCCAATAGAACTCTGGCGACACCCGGTCGGCCCCGCCTGGTCCGGCTTCGCGGTTGTCGGAAATTTTGCGATCACTCAAGAGCAGCGCGGCGAGGATGAACTTGTCATCTGTTACGATTTGGGGAGCGGTAAGATACTCTGGTCGCATGCAGACAAAGTGCATTACAATACGGTGATTGCAGGCGAAGGCCCGCGCGCCACACCGACGATCCAAAGCAATCGAGTATTCACCGTCGGGGCGACGGGTCTGTTAAACTGCCTCGATCTGGAAACCGGTAATCGAATCTGGTCCAAAGACATCATCGCAGACAATCACGCGAACGTGAACGGTTGGGGTATGAGTGGTTCGCCGCTCCTGGTCGATCAGCTCGTCGTCGTGAGCCCCGGTGGGCCGGACGGTCGGTCGCTGGTGGCCTACACGGCCCCGACTGGAGAATTCGTTTGGGGCGGCGGGAACGCTGGCACCGATTATAGTTCTCCGGTCCTGGCGACACTGGCCGGGGTTCGGCAGATTCTAATTTTCAACTCGAAAGTCACTTCCCACGACTTGGTTTCAGGGAAAGTTCTGTGGGAATATCCGTGGCGTGGCGGTCACCCGCACATTTCGGTGCCCGTCATTCTCGCGGGAGATCGCGTGCTCATCAGCAGCGGCTATGGAACGGGCAGCGAATTGCTGCAAATCAAAAAGGAGGCTGATGACAAATGGTCGGTGTCACGAATTTGGAAATCCATCAGGCTGAAAGCCAAGTTTACCAATGTCGTCGTTCGCGATGGTTTCATTTATGGCCTTGACGACGGCATCCTCGTTTGCCTCGACTCGTCCGATGGCTCGCTCAAGTGGAAGGAGGGCAGATATGGGCATGGACAGGTTATTTTGTCCGGCTCGTTGCTATTGGTTACCGATGAAACCGGTGACATTGTCCTGGTGGAGCCGGTGCCGGAGGAACATCGCGAATTGACCCGCTTCACAGCCCTGCATGGCAAGACCTGGAACCCGCCAGCGCTTGCCGGAGAATTCCTGGTGGTACGCAACGACAAAGAAGCGGCCTGCTACCGGATGACCCTAGCAAAACTTAACTCTGGTAAATAACCAGGAGTTTAATGATCTCAA
>JAQGOX010000508.1 GCA_028293365.1 Verrucomicrobiales bacterium
CGATAAAGCAGAACAGCAAAAACAAAGCTGAACTACTTCAAGGCGATCTCCCCTCCCCTATCAATCCACCGACCGGATGCCCGTTCCATCCCCGGTGCCCCATCGCCGTGGATATATGCAAAAATCAGATGCCACCGCTCAAAGACTTGGATACCAAGGTCGCTGCCGCCTGTCACTTGGCTTAACAGTCGTATTACGTTTGTATTACATTTAAAACTGGCGGGAAAACAACGAACAATTACAGTGTCGCCATGGTTCTGGTGATCGATAATTACGACTCCTTCACATACAATCTTGTCCAATACCTGGGGGAGATGAAGGCGGATTTGCAGGTGCATCGCAACGACCAGATCTCGCTCGACCAAATTCGGGAGCTAAAACCGGACCGCATTTTAGTATCGCCTGGCCCCTGCTCGCCTCGCGAATCAGGTCTATCGAACGAGGTCATCAAAACGTTCGGGAAGAGCATTCCCATTTTCGGTGTTTGCCTCGGCCATCAATGTATCGGCCACACCTTCGGCGCTGATGTCAGGGTGAATTACCGAATGATGCATGGCAAAACCTCTCCGATTAAGCATAACGGCAAGGATTTGTTCAAAGGAATGCCCAACCCTTTTGCCGCGACTCGATATCACTCACTCGTAATCGATCGCAAAAGCTTGCCGGACTGTTTGGCGGTCACAGCCGAAACAGAAGAAGGAGAAATTATGGGTGTTCGGCACAAAGACCTCCCGATCTGGGGTGTTCAATTCCATCCCGAAAGCATCCTCACGGAAAATGGCCGCACGATTCTGCAGAATTTTCTTAGCTTAAGCGCCTGATTGGCACCTTTAAGCTAATCGTCACAAGGCGCTCGTTCTCAGTTGCGGTTGTAATCGACGATAGAATGATTTTGCGCTTTGGCCGTTCCGATAGGCTGAATTGATCCGAACAAAGGACGGACACCCGGCTCAATTTCCGATGGAAAGCGCTTGTGATTCATAGCGACAACTCCAGAGGCGGTAAATTTACCGGCATTAACGGCGTTTGATAGCCCGCTCAGCGTGAATGATCCCGCTACTTTCGAGGTAAATGTTAAAACGAGAATTTCCGCAATATTGGTGGGGGATCCGTTTGCTAAAGAAGTAGTTAACGTCGTTCTCCATATGTTACCATTTGCATCAAGCAAAGGTGGACTGTAGCTCCCTGACGAGGCTAGTCCAGTCAGAGAGAGGGTCGGATTTCTGGTAAACGTGCCATTGCCGGAAAGTTGTAAACTATCGATCGTGCTTACCAGCGGTCCTGAAGTGTACTGAAGCGCAAAATTTGCGTTCGTGATTCCTGACGGTGCGATATTATTGGTCGAGGGAGTCCCGCCGCCCGCAGTCGTACTGTTTCCGTTATTGTCGTAGCAAGCTGCGAGAAGAACACCGAAGACAATTGCCAAGCCAGCAGTCCAAAGTTTTCCGATTTGCATAGAATTTAACCCAGTCCTTTACTGGCCAGAAGCTATCACTCAACCCGGAATTTGGAAGCGCTATTTTGGATCGACACCCGACCTTGAGGGAAATAAATGGGTCAGAGCCGCTTTTTAAAAACGGACTCAGTGTCAGCCACATTCAATATGGCAAGGTCCATACCCTCCCCCGGAGCTCGCTCCTTCGCCCGGCGCAATTGCGAGGCAATCAATGGGAGCACTTCAGCCGAATGAAATTTGATCGCCCCGGCGCTCACCGAGCTTGGAAAAATCACTATTAGAACCGAGTAATCATCCACATTGCTTACGAGCATGCTGAAGCGTTCGCCTTGCTGGTAAACATTAGAAAAGTTTGGCTCGTCCAGAAGCCCTGCAATAGCCTGGGTGGCCATAAAAGCTCCGGTCGCCAGCGCGCACAAGGAGGTCGTATCAAAACTATGTTCGGTCCCTTGCTCAGCGAGACGAAACCCTGCTTTGTCCGTCAAAAGCGCTGCGGTGGCTTCGCTTGCTTGAACCAAAACGCCGAGCACACGATTCAGTTCATTCCAGTCTTCTTCCTGCAATTGCGGCAAGGTGAACATGTTATCCAGTCGGGCTGGTTCCCTGGCTGACGTATTTATGTAAGAGCATTCGTGTAATCATATTCAGGGTTTCAAAGACTCCCTCGCATCGGTGTGCAGATGCCTTGAAAGTCGGCACTTGCACTTCGCGATTATTTAAAAGAAATTCCATGTATTCCACCGGAGCTACTTCCGGCAGATCTCGTTTGTTGTACTGCAAAACGTAAGGAATCTCAGCGAGATTCATCTTCAGAGCGCGGAGGTTTTCTTCCAGGTTGGCGAAACTCTCTACATTCTCCGCCATTTTTTCGTATTGCGAATCAGCGACGAAAACGATCCCATCCACCCCCCTGAGGACAAGTTGCCTGGTCGTATTGTAAATGACCTGGCCCGGCACCGTATAGAGTTGAAACTTGGTTTTAAACCCTTTGATCGCCATTGCTTCAATCGGTAAAAAGTCAAAAAACAAAGTGCGGTCGGAACTGGTGGCAAGGGACACCAGCTTGCCCTTTTGCTCTGCGCTTTGCACGTTTTCGTGAACCTTGACCAGATTCGTCGTCTTGCCGCAGAGCGCCGGACCGTAATAGACGATCTTCACCTGAAGTTCTTTGGCGGCTTGATTGATGATTGCCATGATTTCTAACTTTTTGCCTGTGCCAATTTGACCGTCAATTTCTCGATTTCCAAATCGGGAAGCGGCTCTAATTCCCTGCCCGCCACGACAACGAGCAAGCGTCCAGCTTGAAAAAGCCGAATTGGTTTCTGATTAAAATAAATCGTAATTACCTGCGCTTCCCCCAATTGGAGCTCTCGTCCATACTGCAAAAGCCGGTTAAATATTTGCGGACCAAACGCTGCGAATGACTGGTGGCTGAACCCTTCAAGCCTTTCACCCGCTACCAGGAACCCATCGAACGTAGCTGCTACTACTCCATCCACTCCATTGAGTTCAGAAAGCTCACGGACCAACTCAGCGACAGTCGTCCCCCCTTTCGGTTCCCTGGCTTCTGTCGCCATTGTGAGCGGAGTTACAGCGATTTCTTTAGGTGGCTCGACCTCAGAAACAACCGGTTTCAGCTCAATCGGCGCCGCAGGCTTGGGAGCATGGGCACGAAAGACATCGGGAATCGATTCCGGAATGTGGACCTGCTGCCGGGGTTTCGCCTGCAGCGATGGGTTGAAAACTATCGGCGCTATTACTTTGAGAGGGAGTTCGATTTTTTGATCATCACCGATTCCCTGAACAGCCGGAGCCGGATCCAGCCAGCCAGCGACCTGTTTTAAAGAAAAGACAAGCTTGCCCCGTTTTAATTCGGACTCGATAAGGGCTCGTGGCATTCTAATTATCGCATTCGCCAAGGTCGAAAAGTGGTTCGAAAGGGCAGTATTGAATTCGGGACCCAAGTCTGAAATTGGCAGCGAAATGCTCTCAACGGGCGGATTCAGTTTTGGAAGGCTTTCTGCGCTGGATGCCGCACCTTGAACTTTTACAGTCGGGGCAGATGGCAAAGGCAGTTCGTCTCCTTTTGGGACAACGGGTGTCGCTGGAGAATTCAATTTGACTGTCTGCGAAATATTTAACGGGTCTGGAGAAGCACTCCGAATGGGTGCTTTTCCCCGCAGGTTTTTCTCAAAGGGGGAAACGATTTCGGTCGGCACTTCGGCAAGGCGTTGCCCGGCGCGTCGTGAAATCTGATTAGGTTTTAACTGACCCAGTATTTCAGCCAGGGGCAGTTCAACCGCTGCCGGATCTGCCGGATTCGGAGGGGGTAATGATCCGGGTTTAAGCCTTCGAACCAACTCACCATACGGAATTTTAACGGCGCCCTTCGGAAGTTGTTCGATCACCAAAGAGACAGGAACATTAATAAAAGCCCCGTTTTTAGCATGGACAGCAAATGCCTCCCTGAGGCGTTCGGGCAATTTTGGGATTAGACCCTGAAGCGTGACCTTGATGGTTTCGCCCGTGGAAATCTCTTCAATGGGAGCTGCCTTTGGAGGGGCCGGTGCAACTTTGGATTTCGGTACGCTCGGCGCGGGTCGGTTATCAGGTTTCGAGGCAACCGACGGCGGAACCTTCGCGCTCGCCGGGGGCGCTTTGCCGAAAAGGTTTTTAAGAAAGCCCAGCATCGAATTTCGAAGACTTGCATAAAGCTTGCCAATCGTCCATACAATTGGCTCGTTGACTGCTCTAGTTGACGTGGCCACCATGGCATTACTAAATAAAATCCTGTTACTGGACGACGATTCGGATTTGCTGGTTCTCTATCAGGAGATGCTTGGGCACCTTCCTTCGAAGCCGGAAATTCGCACTGCCACTTCGGGCGCGCGCGCGATCACTCTGCTCGAATCCGAACCGTTCAGTTTGCTTCTCTGCGATTTGCAGATGCCGCGCATGGACGGTCTCCAGGTCCTCACGATCGTTCGCCGCAAGTTTCCCCAACTTCGAACCGCGGTAATGACTGCCGGGGTGGATGAACAAGTGCGCAGCCGTGCATACGCCATCGGAATCGATCTTTTTCTCGAAAAGCCGAATAACCGAAACGAAATTCGCCTGTTTCTCGAATGTGTCGAGTCTCTGCTCGGAAAAAAAGAACAGGCTGGCTTTCGCGGTATTCAAAGCAAAAGCCTGGTCGATCTCATTCAGCTCGAATGCCTGTCACAGAGTACTTCTACTCTAAAAATTACCAACGGCACATCCGTCGGCCAGATTTGGCTTAACGAGGGTGAAATTATCGACGCTGAGGCTCAGGACGAGGTGGGTGAACAAGCCTTCAAGCGAATTATGTCGTGGAAGACTGGCAACTTTGAGATCCTTCCTCCTGACCTCGATCATACCGTCCGCATCAAAACGTCATACCAAGGTCTGCTGCTTGACAGCGCCCAGGCTATGGATGAAGCATCGAGCTTTGGTAGCGTCGCCGCAGATCAGCCCGCTTCGTCTGTACCTGCTGCTCTTGAGCCCATTTCCCGAACGCAAGGGGTCGATTTTGCCGTCTTTGCCACTTCAGATGTGAAAACGCCTCCTTTGCATTGGGGCACGGAGAATCCCATACCTCTTGCCGATTGGGCGAGGGCAACCGCCCAACGTTTTCAGGCAATCGGAACAAATTTGGAACTCGGCGAGTTACGCTCGTTCGAAGCAATGGGTCTACAGCAGCATGTTGGCATCGTTCCCCGGCCCGATGGGCAGCTATTAATCGGGCTGCAACGTTCCCTGCCTCGGAGTGAAATGAAAGAATGTCTAAAGAATGCGAGCGCTAAATGGCAACCATAACGCCAAAACGCAAACCAACCGTTAACAACCTGCGCGTGCTGCCGTCAGGCAGCTTTTCCGTGGATACCAATGGCAGCCTGGTTTCCACAACGATCGGCCAGGCATTTCCCCGCCAGCACTTGCAAAATATTGCGACGGCCGTACTGCAAACCTTTCGGTCTGCGGAAGAGGTCGCCTTGCCCCTGACTGAATTTTCGGTAGTTTATGGGGCATTCAAGATAACGGCTCGGGAACTAAAAGGCGGTGCAATTGTTTTCCTTTCAACGGCGGAAAAGGTCAAATAGCATCTCGTCGCCGTTCAGTTCATTATGAGGAACAAGAAAGTCGATCAACTCGTTTTGGAACTCGAGAACTATCTGGAGTGCTGGAAGCAGTTCGCCCACTATCTCAA
>JAQGOX010000510.1 GCA_028293365.1 Verrucomicrobiales bacterium
GGCTTCGAGCTGTTCCCGGATGAACCGCATCCATGTTTCATCCGGCTGCCAGATCGCATGCAGATCGACCCGGGCATCCGGGATCGGAACATGTTGATGCAATACCCTGTGAAGAAAAACGAATGCGGAGACGCGCATATTAGCGGCGCAGTGAACGAATACGGGCCACGAGTCGTGCGCATCGAGTAATCGACAAAACAATTGAAAATCGCGGCCAGTGGGCGCTGCGAAATCGACCGGAATATGGAAATAGGACAGGCCGAGACTGGTCACAACACTTCCTTCCGTCGCGAGGGCGTTGTCCGAGGTTGGAAGAGCGAGATTGATCACGGCCTCAAAACCTGCGTCGCGGATCATCTCAAATTGATCCGCAGCCGGCTGCCCGGCAGTACCGAGAGTCTCACTTATGGAGCGAAAGTTGTAAATTTTAGAGAGTTCGGCGGATAAATTTTTCATTGCGATGCGGACCTGGATCACTCGACTTAAGGATTCGAGAGGCTGATATATCAACCGATCGCTGTCAAAGGAGTAACAGCGACCCAGCGGTTACCCGGGTAGACCCAAAGGTCCAGCCAATCCGAATCTTTTTAACAGACCTGGTCGGCCAACTCGCAAACCATCTGGTAATATTCTTCTCTTAGAATCCCAAGCGCTGCCGCGCCAAACGTCTCCGCGTCATCCGACGAAGCAAAGTCACCGTAATTGACGAGTACCAGTTGGTATAGTACCAGGCAGGGCACGCGATCCAGTTGCGTCATGAAGAATGGATGCACGAAAATTGTGAAACCATCTTCGGGTCGCTCTCCTTTGGGCGCCACCTGTGCAAATTCGCCCGGCTCCAACGGGGCAGCCTCGAAAACGACTTCACACGGATAGCGGACAAGCTTCCGATTGGTGAGTAGCTGAAGCAATTCCTTCCAACCGAGACGCGGACCGTACTGTGCGTAGATCTCCAAACCCTTCGCCTCGATATGAATGTTCAACGATTCGCGGGCATCTTCGACAGTAAGTTGACGGGACATAGTATTTACGCAGTTTTAGTGAACCGGCCTTGCAGGATTGGAACAGCCACGCGCAACAGAACCGTATAGCAGAGCAAACCAAACGCCCAGATCCCGAAACAAACCAGTGTTTCATTGAGCGTGGGTGCATATTCCACGATTTCGCCGAGCGGGCTGGGAATGAAACCGGGCACAACGAGCCCCATCCCTTTTTCGATCCAGATCCCGACGATGGCCAGTACGCACGCAACGTCCAACCATTTAAGGCTGCGGCTCACCGGCAGGAGCAGAAGCACCAGGGCAATTAGATTGCAGGCGATCGCGGTCCAAATCCACGGCACCAACGCGTGGTGCCCATCCAGGCCAAAATAAAGATAGTGGGAAGCCCCCACATGCAAGTTGTCCGTGTAAAACTCTTTGAATACCTCATTCAAGAGCAGAAAGACGTTAATTAACATCGAAACCTGCACGATGCTGCGGAGCGTCAGGAGGCCGCGGTCGGTGATCATCAACCGTTCGGTCATTCGCTCCCGGATGACTCGGTTCATCGCCGGATTTTTCATCAGCTTCCGCAGGGACACGCTGGGGAGTTGGAGAACGCGAGTATTTTCTTCAGCAATGGCCGTGGCAGTCCGCGCCGTTCCGTTTAAGGCGGAGATTTCACCGAATTGTTCGCCCGGCCCCACCGTCCTGATCGTGCGGAAGCGCCCGCTCTCCTCGCGCTTCACCACCACAATCCCTTCGAGGATGAGGTAGGCATCATGGTCTTTTGCTCCCTGATGCAGAAACACATCACCCGCTGACACTTCGAGTACTTTTGCGCCGATCAGGCAGGCCTCACGAACGTCATTTTGCACCGTGGCAAATTCCGGCAAATAACGTGCCAACAGATTCAAGTCGTCGAGCGTCGCGGCTCGGCTCCTGGCGGGCTGCCCTTTCCCGACGACCACCCCTGCCTCGGCCGGTGCCAGGGCCGTGACCCGGCGGACCACTTGCAGGGCAAGGAGGATCAAAGCGGGACCCGCCGTGAAAGCGGAGGCAATAAACCGGGGGCCGACAATCGACGAATTCCAAAACGGACGGCCGCCCAGGCCCACATAGAGGAAAGCAGTCACAGTGTGGATGGAGACTGCCCAAACGATGCCAATAAATATGACCGGCATATAGAACCATTTTACAGGGGCCTGTTTACGATACCGACAGTAGAGGAGATAGGCGCAGATATAAACGTTCAGCACCAGGTAACCGTTGAGCACTATGACATCCCAACTCAGCATCGACCTGGGGAAGTTTAATCTGCCAATGCCCGGAACCATGTGCCAGAAGCGGTCCGGACGTCCGATATCGACGGTCACAAACGCGAGGCACATCAGGATCGCTGATACGGCCAGAAGTTCTCCAAAGATAACGAGGTCGTGGAGCTCCTCGCTCTTATAAATGTAAACTGGAATGACGAGCATGACCGCCGCTGCCGCGACCCCCACGAGGAAAGTGAAGTTCGCGATGTAAACACCCCAGGAGACCTGGTCAGACATCCCGGTGACGATGAGACCGCGCACTAATTGCTTGGCGTAGGCATTCAAACCCAGCAGGCAAACGGCAAACAGCACTCCCACCCAGAGGTAATAACGCCAGTCGCCTACGCATGCCAGGCGCGCGCAACGCACAAGAAAGGTGCAGTAATTTTTAATTCCGCGGATCATACATCAAAGTAGTAAAAGAATCGCGGCAGGGTTCCGACCTCTTCCTTCAGCACGAAAACGCGCTTGTTTTTCAGGATGTAGGAAACCTCACTATCGGGGTCAAGGATGTTGCCGAACTTTCGCGAACCGGTGGGGCAGACCTCAAGACATGCCGGATATCTTCCTTCGCGCGTCCTTTGGATGCAGAAATGACATTTCTCCATCACACCCTTTTGCCGCGGCCGATTGCCGAGATATGCCATGTTCAAATTCAGCTTGTCCTTTGGGATGGACGGCGTGGTGAAATTGAAACGGCGGGCAAAGTAAGGGCAGGCCGCTTCACAGTAACGGCAGCCAATGCACCAGTCGTAATCGATTACGGTAATGCCATCCTTCTCCTGCCAGGTCGCATCGACGGGGCAAACTTTAACGCAGGGTGGGTTCTTGCATTGGTGACATTGTACCGGCATGTAGAAGAAGCCCTTCTCCGGAACTGTCTCGGAGGCGTAGTTGTGATCGCCCTTTTCCATATCGAAAGTGCCGTTGGGCATCTTCAGCACGCGAATATATTGAATCTCAGGGTCGCGCGATTGGTTATTTTCCGCGACGCAGGCATGCACGCATTTTCGGCAGCCAATGCAGCGGGTGAGGTTGAGGCAATAAACGAATTCCACCCCGTCCATTGGCTTGAGGTCGCGCAGGTGCGGACGCAGGCCGTATTGGCGGGAGACCTCCTTGCGAATGCGCTCCAGCGCTTTCTCCATCTCCTCAGGAGTAAGTTGCTTGTAGTGCTTCTGCAAAAACTGATCGACGGACCCCACATCGGCCAATTCCATTAGCGGGGCAAGGCTCGCCGCGATTGCAGCTATTCCGGAAGCCAGCACGGTTGATTTTCGCAGAAAGCTTCGGCGATCCATCTTGCCGCCGGATGACGCACAAGTCTTTGAACCATTTCCTCCGCAGTTGCAGTTGTGGTCAGACATATCAGGGATTCCTTTTTTCGGCAGAAAACACTTTTTCCAAATGGAGACGATGCGGGCCAGGTCCTGGCTTCATCGGCGGAAATGCGGGCGCATGGGGATCGTGACACGATGTGCAGTCGGAACGAACAATAGGCCCGCGTTTGCGATCCCAAAATCCCGCAGTGCGACCGTGCACTCCTATCTCCCAATCGCGATAGTTCGGTCCGTGACAACTGCCGCACAGGCGACTGCTCTCCGTGAATTTAAATGACTGTCCTTCATTAACGCGAAGACTTTCCAGGTTTTTCGAATCGTGACAGATAAAGCAGTGTTCGTTGCGATTATTACGCCCATGCTTCATGACAATCTCCTTGTGCGGTTCCGCGAGAATTACAGCCCCATTGGTATCAAGATTGACGAGAAGCTGCTTTTTCGCGTCGTGGCACGTATAACAGGAAAAACCCGAAGTATCGCCTTCGGTTCGCACCAGGTCGGCTGCGGACATCCTTACGGTCGCGGTGTTGGTGAATTCGGGTGCCGCAAGAGGAATCGAGATCCTTGTGGCCGGCCTTCCCCACAGGTTCAGGAGAAACGCCCCAGCCAATCCGCAGAATCCGGTCGCGATTCCGATCAGAACGATTGATTTTTTAGCTTCGTCTCTCATTTTTACTCTCGTTGGAATATCGGTGGCTTCTGGCCGCCCGGCTCCCCGAAGTTTGTTAAAAGCCGGTCCTTTTTTGCTTGGTGCACGCCAAAAGGCAATTTGGCCTGAAATTAAGAAGGCGAAGCGACTGCGCCCAAAGCACCGAATAGAATCGCTGGTTTCTATCCCTCAGAAAAACTTCTTGTTGGTTAAACTTGGGTCTGACCGCGCCTGCTCACGCCTTTGGCAATTCACCGGTCAGGGAAGCACTGACAAATAATTAGTGGTTTCACCTATATCAACTAGTACCCGTACGAGCCTACGGTCCACACAGTCACCCGAACTCATCATCTTACCACTTCGGAAGATGAACATGATACCACCATGAGCCATGCGAATCTTCATCGCGAAAGCCAGAGAACACCGCACTTTGGATTGCGCATATTCCGCCCTTCAATCGGCGCAGTGATTTCACGTAGCGGAGGGCTCGAAAATATCGTGGGAAAATTGCGCAGCCTTCCTCACGAAGGCGATCGAAACACAGCAAAAAAGGGTCAGTCAAACGCAAAATCGGGTGAGCTGACCAAAGTTTAATATTAATATGGTACCAATTGATTTTAAGATTACAAAAAGTCCAAACTGACCATTCAGATCCTATGAA
>JAQGOX010000513.1 GCA_028293365.1 Verrucomicrobiales bacterium
CGCGTTCAAACCAAAAGTGGTTTATCCCTACCATTATCGTGGAAGCGATCTCGAAAAATTTAAGACATTAGTTGGTGATTCGGGAGTCGAAGTCCGCATTAGAGACTGGTACTCGAATTAAGCTCTGCGCGCCGCTGGCCAAAACGGTTGAACGCAAGCCGAGTGCGCGGGCTGGCGAGAGAATCGCGAACCGCTTTTGCGAATCGAAAAAATCGTTTCGCAGAAAAGCGGTACAATATGAACAGGAATAATCGAGTTTCCGCGAAGATTAACAATGCATTCACACTGATCGAACTTCTGGTGGTGATTGCGATCATAGCGATTCTCGCATCGATGCTTCTTCCGGCGCTTGCCTCCGCCAAAGCGAAAAGCAAACGGATTGCGTGTGTGAACAATTTGCGCCAACTCGGGATCGGCATGAACCTTTATGCCAACGATTACAACGACCGGGTCGTCGAAGCCCGCCAGAACATGGTCCAGGTGGCACTGAATCCGCCTGAGGCGGCAGCCTCTTCGGTCGTCGGTCTAGTGGTGCGCTCGAATTACACTTCGAGCGTTTGGAACTGCCCGGACCGCCCCCACAAATACCCTGTGTATGAAGCCAGCTTTATGCAGTGGGTCGTGGGGTATCAATATTTCGGCGGAGTCACTAATTGGATGAATCCCTCCTCGCCAGGAGGAATCGGACGCTCCTACAGCCCGGTCAAGTTGAGTGCTTCACAACCCCACTGGACACTCGCGGCAGACATGGTGATGAAAATCAACGGAGCCTGGGGAACGGATGATCGGGACATTTTCACAGGAGTGCCCCCGCACAAAGGAAAAGGAAATAAGGCGACCGGCGGAAATCAAGTTTTCATCGATGGCTCCGCCCGCTGGGTCCGCGCTCAGGATATGTCCTTTTTTCATTGCTGGGACGGTATCGGTGCCAGTCGAGCCGCCTACTTTTATCAGGACCCCCGAGATTTCACGGGAATATTTGCAACGGACTCAGTTCAAAAATCCCTGCAATTCAGCACCCGCGAAAAATAGGTTTTCAATTTGCCTATTTTACCCACTTAATATCCCCCAACTTGATCGACCGGCCACCGGCCGCCGCGGATTTGTCAGCCGCGAAAATCACACGATGGGTCTGCATCGCATCGCGCAAACTGGTCAACGGCATTTCCTTTTCCTGTTCCAGAGCCTTGAAAAACGCATCAAATTGATTCTGGTACGGATGATCAGCGACATCGCCTGAGTCAACCAGGCTGAAGCTAAGTTCGCTCCAATGCTTCTTATTCAGAGCCGCAACACGATTCGTGTGCAGCTTGTTATCCAGCAAACTTCCTTCGCTTCCGACGAGATGCGTATGAAAATAATAAGGCTGAATACAATCAATCACTGAAGCCGCTTTTCCGACCCGGCCGTCCTTAAACTTCAAAAGTGTGACCGTTGTCGTCGGATACTCATAAGCCTTAAAATCGGGATTTTTTGATCCGGTATTCAGGCTTGTCACAGTTTCAACTTCACCACCCATGCAGAGCAGAAGCATATCCATGGCGTGGCAACCGGCAGAAAGCAAACTACTCCCCCCGCCCGACTTTTTGATATTCCAGCGGTACTGCCCGTACCAAGGTCCGATGCCATGGAAATAATCCACCTCGCCGTAGTGAATTTCACCGAGTAATCCTTGATCGATGATCGATTTGGTCGCAAGGAATTGACCTGAGAACCGCACCTCGAAACAAACGCAAGCTTTCACCTTTGCTTTCAGAGCAGCCGCTTCAATCGCCAGACAATCCTTCCACGTTAGCGCCAGTGGTTTTTCCAAAATGAGGTGCTTCCCCGCTTTGGCGGCCGCGATTGCGTATTTCGAGTGTTCCCACGGGTACGCGGTAACATCGACGACATCCAAATCCGATTGCGCTAAAAACGCATTCAAATCCGTGAAGCATCGGACCGGATGCCCGTACTGTTTCCCTAATTCTGCTTCGCTGAGCTGCCGTGATGAAAAGATCGAAGTCACCTGAGCGCGTCCCGTCTGATCGATTGCAGCGATATGCGCCGTAGCCGCCCATCCGTAACCAATGATACCAACATTCAGTTTTTTCATAGTAAACGTTCGAGCAGAATTAAATGCGAAGAACGGAAGCTAGCAGATAGACGCATTTTCGCCTACAAAAGCCAACCGATACCGGAGTTTTCAAGAGCGGCCTTAACAAAATAGCGAACGAGATCTGCAACGGATCGTTTCGTGCTGGCGGACATAATTAATGATTGTTCGTGATCTGAACGCCCGCCTCTTTCTTGAGATTCTCGACAAATTCAGGAAGGCGCTTCTGAACCGCTTGTTGAAGCAGTGTATCCCGAATTCGATCCTGCACCTTGGACAGTTCAGCAGTTTGCGGAGGGATTTTTTCGATCAGTTTAATAATGTGATACCCGTACTGAGTCTGAATCAAATCACTGATTTGATTCGGTTTGAGGCTAAACGCTGCTGACTCAAATTCGATCGGTAACTGGCCTCGCGCTATCGTGAATTGACCGTTTTGGGGCTTCGATGGCTCATCTTCAGAATATTCTTTTACCAGTTTCGAGAAATCCTCCCCGGCGTTGGCACGCTCGAGCGCTTTTTTCGCATCCGCTTTTTTCCGGTCGACCTGCGCTGGAGAAAGATCGCGGGTATTGAACTGGATTTGCGCGACTTTGACCTGCTCGGGTTGCTGGAAGAATTTGGGGTTCTGCTCGTAGAACTTCTTAACATCTTCCTGGGAAACCGCCTCCTGGGTTTTCAGTTCGCGATCGATCACTGCTTTGACAATGGCTTGATCGACCACTTGCCTTTCAAATTGCGGCACAGTCAGGCCGAGCGCCACGAGTTGCCGCTTAAAGGCTTCTTCCGAACTGCTCTGTCGTTTGGTGTCCGCCATGAATTTCGCCGCGATCTCATTACCCACCGTTCGATCCGCGGGAGTGGCACGTGCGAGGAATAGCTGTGTTGCGATCATTCGCTCGAGCAGTTGCTTCTCG
>JAQGOX010000578.1 GCA_028293365.1 Verrucomicrobiales bacterium
CGCGTTAAAATCGCATAAATTCGTATACAATCGTATACAGCGGCACCTTCGTTTGCGGATTAGGCTTCCGCAAGCGAAGGTGCCGCTCGGCATCGATCGAGTTTTGTTGGCCGATTAAAATGTCAAAGAGCTGGGCGCGGTTTGGCGCACCCAAATTATTCCGAGATTTCGGCTCGGGCCGATGAAAGCTTGTTTACCAAATTAACACTGTTATTGTCAACTGCTAAAAAGTCAGGCGAAATGTCCTGCTTACGAACTGCGCCGAAATGGGCATTCAGCAGAAGCAAACGGAGTGAGGCCGAGAGTTGGCATTGTCGAGGATTACGGACGATGGAAATTCCTAGAAAAACGGGTCGGAGGGAGCCGGGACCAGGAGCAATCCCGGCCCGCTCCTTTCGGTTCGAAATATTAGGTTGAAAGCATTGGCCCAAAAAGGCTTGGCAAACGACAATTAGAATTCCCGACCCGGGAAAGAATAATTGTCGTTGCCAAGGCGCTAGAACCAGAGGGCTGACTGAACGAATCGCCTCGCTGATTTCAGCGGGCAGATTCGAAATCAAAACGAACGAAAACGCCAGGCCCGATTCATGGCCTATAGAATGAGTTCAAAACCGCCAGAAGTAATATGCCAGAAAACCGAAGAGAACAGCGTTTTTTCTGTGGACAAATGCCATGGTGGCTGACACTTGCGCTCTGAATTCGGTCAAATGCAAACTCTGACTGCAAACGGAAAACCGCTTATTGCTTCCGGGCAAGTAACGAACAGCTTAATGGGTTTCGATAAACTGCCTCGGCAAAACGAGTTAATCAAACCGGCCGAATGCAGTGGGAAAGCATTGATCGCCGAAGGGGTAAATGTCCGTTCCAAAAAAATGAATGTGAAAATTCAATTCTCCTCACGCGGACAGCCACGCACGTTCACCTTCAAGAACTTGTAGAAATTCAAAAACCCCATCAAAAACCGTTTCGTGGAAAGTTTTTCAGAAGTTTGTTCGCGCGGCTTCATTGAATTCCCTTTTCGTGTGTAACGTTCCGAGGCGTATCTTGTCCATTTATGGTTTGATGTTCGAGGTCTACTGAACAGTTTTATGTTGCTCGAATATAATATTGCTCCTGCCCGATCGGCATGCCAGCGGGTTATCGCTATTTTAATGGCGATCGTTTTGAGCTCGATCGTGGGGTTCGCCGAAACCTCCGAAGCGGATGCTCTCTATGCCACGCGAGATAGATTGCGTAAAGAGGGTTTTAAACTCGACCTCACCGAGTTCGATTTCACTACGACAGTCGAAACGCGTTCCCGTATGGCCGCGCTGACAAATCAAGGGTTCGGAGGAAATGGCGAGCTGCTCGCCCGATTGCGAATCAACCTGTCGGAACCGATCGAAATGGATTCGGCTCTCGTGGTCTGGAAGGAGGAAGAGTTGTTGCTCAATCGGCTGAACCACAATCGGAAAGATTCCGGCAATATGTGGCCTGGATTGCAGAATGAACTTCGAGTTATCAAGGTTCAGTTGGATGCTGCATGTGCCGCTGCGTTTACAGGCCCCATCCGATTTCATTCGGACGCCGGTGAAGGATTTGAAATGTTAGTCCCCCATTTGGAAGCATTAAAGTCCCTTGGGCTGGCACTTGGGAAGAACCTCCTGCTTGAGTTGCACTACGGCCATAATAACGAAGCCTGGACCAACTTATTAGCCTCCACCCGACTCGTCACCGCGTGGCAACCGGAATCGACAGATGTATCGAACATCGTGTGGTTCGGTTTGGCTAAGCTCGCTTTTGAGAACCTATGGCAGGCTCTTCAGGCTCAGATTTGGACCGATGAGCAATTGACTCACCTTCAGCACGAATGGGAAACGGTCCGTTTTTTAACGCATATTCCTGAAATCCAGGCTTTCACCCGAGCCTGCATGGCCGCGGTGTTTCAACAGGACCGGCAACAACCGATTCAAAGTGGAATCACTGCCCGCGAAGCGGTCCTTGATCCGGGGAGCGCTTGGAATCAGGCCGGCGATTATTTGAAACGCTTGAAATATCACGGTCATGGAAGTTTCGCGGACGAAGAGGCAGTCTTGTTGCATTATCAGTATCGTGAACGTGAATTCAAACGCGCGATTCAACGCAAGACCTGGCTGGAAATGCGCCGATTGCCCGGCGTCACGAATGATCTTCCCTTTCAAACAAGATACTCATCCGCGGTTCAATCGCTAATCGAGTCGAGGCAAGCGTTAGTACGCACATTGAGCGGCGGTCCGTTGCTGGCTGTGGCAGCCGAAGCGGAGAGCCGTCGAAGAATCCTCTTAGCTGCAATTGCTTTGGAGCGATTCCATCTCAGAGAGAGGACGTATCCCGAAACTCTCAGGGAGCTAATTCCGGATTTCCTCACAAGCCCTCCGGTTGATTTCATTGATGGCCAGCCGTTGCGCTATCGTCGGACTCAGCACGGACAGTTTATTCTTTATTCCGTCGGATTGGACGGTGTGGACAATGGCGGAATCCTGAAGCGGCGACCGATAACGTTACCTTATCCGCAATCTAATTTCCGCACCCCAGTCCAGGTGGAGAGCGATTTAGTCTGGCCGCGCCCAGCGGCTCTGGCTGAAGTCGAAGCAAAGCGCATTAAAGATCAAATGAACCGGTAGGAGTTACAAACGAATCCGCAAGGGTCAGTCTGGTCCTGTGTTTTCGGCCAAGAGCGCTCGCGAGACAACGACAACCGCTTTGCTATTTGAGAGCCCTTATCCGGCGGTGCAGCGTAGTGGTCGCGCTCTTTGGAGTTCCCAACGAGAGCCGAGCCGCGATTTCTTTGGTGGTTAGGGTGGTTTCTTTTCGCAGTCGTGCGGCCAGCGCCAGTTTGGCCGGATCATTCTTCCGACGGGATTTCAATTCCGTTTCGTTACATCCCAAGGCGGCCAGGTCCGGTTTAAATTCAATTAACCGTCGCCACTCCCATCCACCAAAAGCGCTTTGTAGCGACCGCTGAAAACATGGCCAAAGAGTTTATGCCGGTGACTAAGCCGGATCGTATAGGTGCTTTGCAGCCAGCGCATGCCCTCGACCAGATTCCCTTCCGGAGTCTCCACCACCAGATGAAAATGATTCTTCATCAAACAATAAGCATGCACTTGCCAGGATGTTTTCTGACACGCTTCGGCGAGGGTCTCGAGGAAATCATAGCGATCGACGTCATCCAGAAAAATATCTTCCGGTCGGTCACCGCGACTCATCACGTGGCAGATCGCTCCGGGATATTGAATTCGCGGTTTGCGCGGCATCGC
>JAQGOX010000587.1 GCA_028293365.1 Verrucomicrobiales bacterium
CGACCATTCGTCCACGTCCATCACGCCCGAGCGCGCTGCCCAGCGGTCAGCGCGCTACCTTCCGGGTCGCAGGAGACCTCGCTTGCGCATCGCCACTTCGGGACTAGAGTGTTCACGGGTATGATTAAGGTTTTTAATAAGGATACGAACGAACTGCTTGGGCGCATCTCCGAGGGAGATTTGCAATTCCTCAAGGACCAACTCGAAAAAGAAAGCCTCGACGATCATGATTACTATATGACCCGCGAGACTATTGAGACGTTTGCACAATTTGGTGCGTCCGAATCACTAAATTCACTTCTGCAGGGCGCCATTCGCAATCAAAACGCCATTGAAATACGTTGGGAAGCTGACCTTGCGGCAAGCACGCCAACAGGCTAACGCCCACCCCCTTGGCAGTGGATTAGACGCAACTCGAGGTTGCCGTGAGGGCCGCCACGCTGGGTTTTCTCCCGGGCTAGTATGCTCCACGCACACGCATTTGCATTCCGTAAATGCCTTTGCTGGCGGTAATGAACAGCAGCTTCCGATCTTTGCCTCCGAAAGTGACATTGCCGGTCCAGGCTTCCGGGACGTCAATGTGCTCGATCTTTTTCCCGGTTGAGTCAAAAACGGTGACCCCTTTTCCCGTAAGATAAACATTGCCTTCGGAATCTAGCGTCATACCGTCCGATCCCATCCCGCAAAATAATTTTTTCTCGGTCAGCGAGCCATCTTTTTGAACGGCGTAGGAGTATGACTTACCCGCCCCTATATCTGCCACATACAACGTTTTCCCGTCGGGCGTTCCAATGATGCCGTTGGGCTGCTTGAGATCGGTCGCCTCGGGTTTTACCTCTTTGCTCTTGCGATCAAGAAAGTAAACGTATTGGCCCGGTTGTTGCATGGCAGGATCCCGCTTCCAATAATTGCGCTGATAAAGGGGATCGGTGAAATAAATATTTCCATCCGGACGTATCCAGAGATCGTTGGGTCCGTTTAAAAGTTTGCCTTTAAAGTCCTTGACCAGAACCGTGGTCTGTTTATCGCGTGAGATCGACCACAATTCATTCTTTTCGTCCGCGCAGGCGATCAAATTTCCTTTTTTATCGAAATACGTACCATTCGCCCGGCCCGCCGGTTTGAGCCAGTCGGAGATCGTTCCATCGATGCTCCACTTCACAATCCGATCGTTGGGTTGGTCGGTAAAGAAGACGTTCCCCTGCCGGTCTGCGGCGGGACCCTCCGTAAATTCGAAACCGCCGCCAAGTTTTTCAAGTTTCGCACCCGGAGCAATGATACCTGCATTTTGTGCCATTAAGCATGAATTGCTCACGGTGGCGAATAAGGCCAGTAGAAAAACGAAAGCGCTCTTCCGAGTAAATGGTCGTTGCATGACCTCAGGCTAATGATCCTGATACGTCCGGCAAGCCCAGATTCAATCGTTTCTTCCGAGCGTCTTTGCGGCGTTTGACTCAGGCGACCCGAAGTGCGGCCCGGCGAACGAAAATGTTTCTCTCGCGTGGGGCAGTACGAATTGGTTAGTTTCAGGGAAAGACTTTATGCGGCATTGGATGTTTATCCTGGGAATGCTATTCGGCTCGACAGCAGGAATAACTCTTCAAGCACAGGGGATTATTGAGGGCCGCGTGAAGCTCCCACCGCCCTCGACGAATCCGGCGAATGCCGCCCGCTACAAGATCAAAGCTTCCGGTCCTGTCGCAGTTCCAGAGCCGCCCAAGGCGGTCGTCTATTTGGAAGGCAATGTTGTTAATTCGACGAATAAACCCGGAACCGTGCGAGTGGGCCAAAAAGGTTTTCAATTCGAGCAGGGCTTATTGCCGATACAAAAGGGGACCGTCGTCGAATTCCCGAATTTCGATGATGATTACCACAACGTCTTTTCCTATTCGAAAGTGAAACGATTTGACCTGGGCCGCTATAAAAAAGACGAGAAACCGGCCTCGCAGAAGTTTGATCGGCCTGGAGTGGTAAAGCTTTATTGCGAGATCCACGAACACATGCGATCCACCATCCTTGTTCTGGACACACCCTATTTCCAAAAGACCGACGCGGAAGGAAAATTTCACCTCGGCAATATTCCGGCCGGGCATTACAAGCTGAAAGCATGGTTGGATGAAGACAAAGTGTTGGAACAGGATGTTGAGGTGAAAGAGAGCCAGATCACTCAGGCAAACTTTGAAACAAAATAGTCCCAATGCCGACGATCAGCTTCCCGCTCAAACTCCTTCTGGCAATGATGCTGGTAGTGGGCGGAGTCACGGCGGGAACAATGTATGTCACGCAACAGGTCGTTGAAAGCGCCTATCGCGATCAGTTCAATCGACAGTTCGAGAACCACGCATTTTTCTTCTCCCAACTCCAGGAGGCGCGACTTTCCGCGATTCAGGGGAAATGCGCAGCAATTGTAAAAAGCGTCCGTTTAAGGTCCTTAATACGGGAATACGCGTCCGATCCGTCTGGCGACCTGGCGACGGATTGTTATATGACCACCAAAGATCAGCTTGAGCTGGGGGGAATCGAAGGATCGCGCATTAAATTTCGTCTATTGGACCGAAAGGGAGCGATTCTTCCACCTCCTCAAATCTTTCAGCCATTATCACTGGGCCAAAACTCTAAAGTCCTCGCAAAAGCGCTGACCTCCTCCGATCAGCAACAAATCGCTTACCTTGAAGATAACGAAAATCAAAAGAATCCGGTCCAGGAATTAATATTTTCGCAAATCATCGATCAGGACGAAGTACGGGGAGCCCTCGTGCTCGCGTTCGATTTTCCCGATTTCAGCCGGTCTGATCGACGAACCCAAAGCAAATCCGGCCTCATGATCGACGGTCACCTGCATATGGCCGCAGTTACATTGACGCCAGCCGCGAGTGAACAAGTCGCCGCCGTTATCCGAAAAGAATCAAAACGAGTGCTGAATCCGGAACCACTTGAATTCGTTCTTAATTCGATTCCCTATCTCGCTTTCTACCGAATATTAAATCCGAACTCTTCGTTCCCGCCTGCCTATCAGATAACCTTGTTCTCGCGAGCGGCTCCTTTGGCACAACAACGGGATTTACGACGACAGATCCTCTCGAGCGGTGTGGTGGCGCTTCTTGGTGCGCTTCTGATCAGCTTCTTTCTTTCCCACGGCCTGACGGCTCCCATCAAGGACCTGGTTGCGGGGACCGTTGAAATTGGAAAAGGAAACTTTACCATCCATCTGCCACAGCGAAGCGGCGACGAAATAGGCCGCCTCACCCAATCCTTCAATAGCATGGCAGCGGATCTCGCGCTTAAAGAAAAATACCGGAACGTCCTGGATATGGTTGCTGACAAGCAAGTCGCCGAAGAGTTATTGCAAGGTAAAATCACGCTCGGAGGCGAAATTCGCGAGGTAAGCGTCTTGTTTTGCGATATTCGCGGTTTTACGGCTTTGACAGAAAAAATGGACCCGCCCGAAGTGATCCAAATGTTGAACGAACATTTTACACCGCTGACGCGAATCGTTTACAAGCACCATGGGGTCGTTGATAAGTACGTCGGGGATTTAATCATGGCTGTTTTTGGAGCACCCAAAAGTTTTGGTCCCGACGCTCTGAACGCGGCTAGCTGCGCCACCGAGATGATCGCCGAACGAAAGAACCTCAACGAAACATCGCCTCACACGATCGAGGTGGGCATTGGCGTTGCTTCTGGACAAGCTCTCGCAGGGCGGATGGGCTCAGCCGATCGCCTCAATTACACAGTCCTCGGCGAACGAGTCAATCTGGCGTCGCGCCTTTGCAGCAAGGCCGGCCGCATGGAAATCGTAATCGACCAGACTACGGCTCAAAAACTGGGCTCCGTGGGCGTTGTCGAGCCGACTGAGGAACTTTCCTTAAAAGGGTTTGCAGCGCCGGTCCAGGCCTTTAGACTCATCAGCATCACCCAGAATATCAAAACGTGAAGACGCATCGAATAGCGGAATTTGTTCGTCGTGTTCTGTCGAGAAGATTATTTCACGCGGTTGCAATCATTCTGTTGGTCTTGCACGCTCAGGCCTTCGCCCAGAGTGCCCTGGATAAACTGGACGATGTTTTACATCTCCAATCGCCTTCGGGCTTTTTCCGGACCGACCTGAGCGGCTTGCTTGATCTGGAGGGCTACTACATCGACGAACAGCCACCTGGCCTCCTGTTCCCAACGCACGATTTTTTTAATCCCAGGCTCTCCCTGTATCTGGACACGCACCTCGGCCCACATCTCT
>JAQGOX010000589.1 GCA_028293365.1 Verrucomicrobiales bacterium
TTCGAGCCGGCCTTCCTCGAGAACGGCCACGCGAGTTTCCAGCGATTCTACATTTATGACCACCTCTTTGTGCGAGCGCTTTACCGGCTTGATGAAACGCTGAACTTTTTTAATCACCTTATTGGCAGCGGCTCGAATGCTTTCAACAATGCCTTGCGGCGCCGGGTCCGGAACGTGAACGGGTGTGAACGTTTCTTCCTGAACTTCAGCGGGAGTATCCAGGTGTGGATTGCGAAAATCCCGCTTTCCCTCTTGTCCTTCAGGTTCTACCGGGGCCGGAACGCCTTCTGGAGGCAAACCGGCCGCGACGTTTTCGGCCCGCTCGATTTCACGGAGATGTCGATTGGAATCAAATACGCCTTCTTCTTTATTCTCTCCCAGAGCATGAGCCCTCGCTTCGGTGGCTGCTTTGTCCGGGCGATTGGGTTGGGATCCGAGACCTCCGGGCGGGCGAAAACGCATGGGCCCTTTGCGGCGTCGGGAAAAATTTCTGTCACTCATAGTTAATAGGTCCGTCGATAAATGTAGATGTTTTGCAAAATGCCAATCGCGATCAACGAGCAAAGCACTGAAGACCCGCCATAGCTAAGCAGCGGCAGTGGGATACCCGTCACAGGCATTAATCGAATGTTCATGCCGATATTGATAAACACATGGCTAAAGAGCAGCGTCACGATGCCCACCGCGAGCAGTTTTCCAAGGCGATCGCGCGCCTGGCCTGCGATTTTGATCCCGCCAAAAAGGACCACGGTATAAAGAACAAGGACTGTGACACTGCCCAGGAATCCTTTCTCCTCGGCAATTACGGAGAAAATGAAATCGTTGTGCGCCGCACCGCGCGGCAAAAACCCCAGGGCATTCTGCGTTCCCTGGCGCCAGCCTTTGCCGGCAAATCCGCCAGATCCCACCGAAATGAGCGCCTGCTCGATCTGGTAGGATTTCTGCCGTTGCACCTCCCGCAGTCGTTTGCGCTCTGTCGGAGACGCCTGATCGCCGGCAAAATCTTTTCCGAAATAAACTAATAATCGCTGGCGTTGATAATTCTCCAGCTTGATCTGCCAGTTTTTCGGCGCGAATAGCACGTCCGCCACGATCAATGAGATCAGTACCCCAACGCCAAACAGAAATCGGCGCAAATATTTCGAATCAACGCCCGCGACATACATCATCGTCAAACTAATAGGAAAGAAGACCAACGCCGATCCCAGGTCGGGCTCTTTTAAAATTAGCAGAAAGGGAATTGTTGTGAGCACGATTGCTTTGACAAAGATCTGGAATAACCGCAGTTCTTCGAGGGGACGGCTCAGAAAGCTTGCCTGCATGAAAATGAATGCGAGTTTCGCAAATTCCGAAGGTTGGAACTGGAAAAACCCCAAATCAATCCAGCGCTTTGCCCCTCCGCGCCGCGTTCCGAAAATGAGCACTGCGACCAACAGAAGTATCATTCCCCAGTAGGCGACCAATGACCAGCGTGACCAACTGTGATAATCCAAAACGCAAAACGCGACCGCGAGACCAGCCCCCAGCAGGTAGAAGATGACTTGCTTTAACCAAAGCTGGCTTCGAGGGTCCGAAGCTGTGGAGGCGCTGAAAATAAAAGCCACCCCGATCAACATCAGTCCAATGGCGGCAAATAGCATCGGCTTTTCGAGCCGCGACTGCTTTTCTTTGGAATAAGAGCCGAACATTAGTTTGTGGCAAGGTTCGGGTGAACTGGGCGCGCTTGTTCCTGATTTAGCAGCGCTCGATAAATCTCGCGAGCGATCGGAGCGCAACTGACTCCTCCAGAAATTCCGCTTTCTACCATCACGACCACTGCGTAACGTGGGGCACCGTACGGCGCATAGGATGCAAACCAGGTGATATGATCAATCCGTCCATTGGTTTTTAATTGTGCCGTGCCGGTTTTTCCGCAAATGCGCATTCCTGGTAAGCGTGCATTTCGTCCGCTTCCTTCCGGATCGTCAACGTCGGCGAGCATTGCCTCCTGCAGGATGTTCCACGTTCGGGGACTGATTTTAATTTGCTCGCGTATAATTCCTTTCGGGAATTCCTGGATGGCGCTGTTTTCCGAGCTCTCCTGAGGGGCGATCTTGCTAACGAGCCGAGGTTTGAAAAGTGTGCCTCGGTTCGCCACTGCGGCTGTCATCGCTGCCACTTGCACAGGAGTGATGGCGATTTCGCCCTGACCAATTGCCAGGTTGGCTGTGTCGCCGTCCTGCCATCGGCTTCCGTCTCTTTTTCTGGGGTTGGCTCCGACGGTTGGGAAGTAACCCCGTTGTTCCTGATTCGTCAGTACACCGGTTAACTCTCCAAGATGAAACAGCCGTCCCATTTCAATCAGTTTTTCCTCACCCAGTTTCAATCCTTCGTCGATGAAGTAGGAGTTGCTCGATTTCGCGAAAGCCCGCCGAAAGTTATAATCGCCCGCTTCCGCCGTATCGCGAATGGGTCGAGAACGTCGTCCCAGTTGATATTGACCTTCGCTATGGAAAATTGCTTCCGGATCGAGCCCGTTTTCCAGAGCCACGAGCGAATCGATAATTTTGAAAACGGATCCTGGCGGATATGTTCCGGTAAATGCGCGGTTTAATTGCGGTAAAAGTTTTGGGTCATTAAGCTGTTCCCATTCTTCCGATGAAACCGAGTCCATGAAAAGGTTCGGGTCGTACGAAGGATAGGAGGATGTTGCCAGAATATCGCCATCCCTAACATCCATTACAACAGCCGCCTCACGGCCTTTTGTACCGAGTGAATGCAATGCCTGGTCGGCTGCTTTCTGGACGATCAGTTCGAGCGTCAAAAAAATATTTTCTCCCGGTTGCGCCTGCGCCCAGATTTCTTCCTTTTGCCGAT
>JAQGOX010000600.1 GCA_028293365.1 Verrucomicrobiales bacterium
TTTTGAAACTGTTCCGGAGGTTCTCGGGGTGGGACACTGCTCCTTCGTGACTTCGGCGGATGGCCGGGAAGATTGGATCCTTTACCACACAAAGACGAAGCATAAAAAGGGTTGGAATGATCGCCACGTGCACGCGCAGCCATTTACATGGGCGGAGGATGGTTCACCGCAATTTGGCAAACCTTTGGCTGCCGGTGTGTCGATTGACGTCCCGTCCGGGTTTTCTCCTTCGTAGTGTCCATTTTTGCAGCCTTAAAGCACGGCTGCTGTTTGGGTATTAAGGGAGAAGTTGTTCTTCGATGACAAGACGAGTCAAGCCGGCGACGGTATGTATTCCGAGCTTCTCCATCATGCGCTGCCGGTGGGTTTCGCACGTTCGAAGGCTTACTCCCATTTTTTCGGCGATTTCTTTGCTCGATAGTCCTTGAGCGACATAGATAAGACATTCGCGCTCCCGAGGCCCGAGTCGAGCGAGCGCCGACTGCGCGGTGGTTTTGGGTGACGCTTCGGGCCTCTCCAGAAGCAATGAAGCAATTTCCGGAGCGAAATAGGCGCCACCGGTGTGAACTGCTTCAATTGCCCGGACCAAATCTGTCGGCGAAGTGTCTTTAATAACATATCCGTGAGCGCCAGATTGCATCATTCCAGTGAGGTATTCCTTGCTGTTGTGCACGGTCAGGATAAGGACTTTTGTTTCAGGAAATTGCGCGTGCAAGCGTTTGGTGGCTTCCAATCCCCCCATGCGAGGCATGTTTACGTCCATGAGGACCACGTCGGGTTTGAGATCGAGCGTCTTTTGGATCGCTTCGAAACCGTCTGCAGCCTCACCGACAACGGTAATATTAGGACGATCTGAAATGCAGGCCCGAATGCCCTCTCGAACGATCCAATGATCATCGACAAGCAGAATTCGAATTCTAGGGTTGCACATAAGAAATCAGGGTGGGGGAAACTGTATCGTTTAAAAGTGGAATGGAGACGGAAATTTCGGTTCCGAAACTTGGAGCGGATTCAAGATTGAAACTTCCGCCTTGCGAACTTGCCCGCTCGCGCATATTGACGAGCCCCCAGCCGGCTCCGGTGGATTTCGATTCGTTTCGCGCACTATCGGAGAAGCCCCGGCCATTGTCACAGATGGTCAACCGAATCGCCTTATCGCGATAAACGAGTCGGATTTGAACAAGGGATGCATATGCGTGTTTCTCAATATTGTTGAGCGCTTCCTGCATGATACGATATAGATTATCCTGGATTCCGGCGGGAATTTGTTCCGGAAGATTTTCATGGGTAAATTCGAGTTGTATCTGAGTGTGGCGGGAAAAACCCTCGGCGGTTGACCGGAAGGCTGGGACAAGACCCAAATCATCCAATTCACTGGGGCGCAAATTCTGAGAAATTCGAGTGACTTCTGTCCTGGCCATTTCCAGAAGTTTGCATGCACGACGGGCTTCCTGCTGTTGTTCCGGATTAAGGTTTGCTTCCAATTTGAACAAGCGCAATCGGATGGTGGCAAGAGTTTGGTTGACGCCATCATGAAGTTCGCGGGCCACCCGGCGGCGCTCGCCCTCCTGGGCGTGCATGATTCGTTGGGGTAGCTCCCGGAGGGCGTCTTCGGCCTTACGGCGGATGAGAATTTCATCAAGCAATTGGCGGGTCTTAATCTCGACGTTCCGCTCCAGTATTTTCTCGCGCTGTCGCGATTGCCTCATGCGAACGAGGTAGGCGATTCGCAGGAGGAGTATCAAAGCGATTCCAGAACTGGCATAAAAGGGGACGGTGCGATAAAACGGAGCACCAATGGCAAAAGCGAACGTGGCGGGAACTGCTGTCCAATCGCTATCGTCGCTTCGGGCGCGCACTTGAAAGGTATAATTTCCAGGCCCGAGCTGGGTATAAGCGGCTTGTCGCAACGTGCCGGCGGCCACCCAATTTTTGTCCAGGCCCTTTAACTTATGCTCGAAACGGAGTCTGGGGGCGTTGAGAAAGGAGGGAGCGGAATAGGCAAACTGAACGCGCGTAGTGCCTGGTGGCAATTGAGGTGTGTTTTCCGGGGGTAGAACTCGATCGTCGATAATGAGCTCTTCAACCACTGTGGCGGGCCCCTGCTGAACTGGGAAGAATTCGCTTGGACTGATTTTCGATATTCCCCGGGTTGTTCCAAACCAGAGTTCCCCATTACGGGTTTTGATTGCCGATGGGAAATAGCGCCCGGTGCATTCCGGATTTCGAATTCCATCCAATTCGCTAAACATTCTGGCCCGAACGGATGTGGATTTTCCAGAAATAAAATCATCGATTTGGGAGCGAGGAATGCGACCCACACCGTTGGGAGTTCCAATCCAGATATTACCTTGTTCATCTTCAAGCACATTGTTGATTGAATTGTGAAACAGACCGTTTTCTTTGTTCAAAACATAAAAACGGCCATTCGATAAACAGTTCAGGCCGCCTTCGCGGGTACCTGCCCAAAGCAGGCCGGAGCGATCGAGAAGAAGGGCTCGAACCGCAGGGTCAGACAATCCCGCATTGATCCCGTAATTCGTAAACGTAATCCCGTTATAATGCGACACGCCAGAGTGTTGCGTTCCTATCCAGAGACCTCCCCGGCGATCATCAATAACCGCTCGAATAGAGTTATCAGGCAAGCCGTTTTCGGCGGTGAAAACGGTGTGGTTGGTTCCATCCAGACAATGCAGGCCGTGCCCTGCTGTGCCAACCCAGAGGCGTTGCGCGGTGTCCTCGCAAATTGAAAATATTTCCCCTTCAAATCCCGGGATTGGCTGCCAATTCTCAGAACGAGGATCAGTTGAGCGCATAACTCCGTAACGGCTGGAACCGAGGCAAAATTCACCGGATGGATACTCATGCATCGCGGTGGCACGAATACCGGGAGCATTGGTGCATACGTAGGTTTCCAATGTTCCATTCTCAATTATTGCGAGACCTTCGTTTGCGGTGCTGAGTAGCAGCCGATCTTTTCGATCCTGATAAATCGACCAAATCGAGTCGCTGAGAAATCCTTCGCTCCTGCTCAAGGACGTGAAGGCACCCTGTCGAAGCCGGTGCAAGCCGCGGGAGTAGGTCCCAAACCATAGATTTCCGTCGCGATCCTCGAAAATACAAAGGACATGACGAAATGCATCGGAGCCTTGAGGGAACAAGGTGGTGAATTTGCCCTGGGCATAACGAACCAATCCGTAACTTTGAGTTCCGACCCATACGCTACCCTCGCGATCGACGGCCAACGATTCCACGGTTTGTCCGGGTTTATCCGGCTGGAGGCCACGCTGGACATATTTCCCCGATTCAAACTGATAAAGACCCTGGCCGCCCGTGCCTATCCAAATCGTGCCGGTTTTGTCTTCGACAAACCCATGGACACTTTTTGAGAATGGAAGCGGCGGTTCCCTGCAAATCTCTAATTTTGAATCATCGATGCATGCAGCCGCTCCTGAGGCCATTCCGATCCAGAGACTTTTATGACTGTCCTGAAAAAAACTGAGAGGATAATCGTCCGGAATAGAGTGCCAACCATATTCGGTCATCCGCTCGTTTTGAATGGAATAAATCTGATTGTTGCGCGTTCCGACCCAGATCAACCCATCTGGGGAAGCATACAATGCCGTTATTTTTGGACTGTCTCCTGATTTAAGCAGGAAACGGGAGAATTTGCCGTTTTCGTATGAAAGCAAGCCGCCGTTGCGAGTTCCTATCCAGAGCACGCCGTTCGTAGCAACCGCAATTTTTTGAATAAAGCTATCTCTAAGGGCAGGGGTATTGTCACGGTCAAACAATTTGAAAACCATTCCGTCAAATCGAACCAATCCGGTCTCGGTAGCCAACCAAAGATAACCGTCCAGGGTTTGGGCGATGCCTCTGATTGTGTTGTCAGGCAACCCCTTATCGCTTTGCCATTGTTCGTGGACGAATTGGGTCAATTCAAGTGCAGGGGATAAGGCCAATGCTGCGAGATTGGCGCCGAGCAGGATCAGAGCAGCCAGGCCGGCACGGAATAGATTTGAGTTTAGGGGGCGGAAAATCAAAGTCGCAAAAATAATTTTTGTTTGTAGAGAAAGCGCATAATTATCAGGGCGCAGAAAAGGCCGGCTGCGGCGGCCATTAGATCGCCAAATCCTTGATGCACGTTCGCATTTAAAAGGTCTTTCAAGTCGCCTCCGGCCAGACGCGCGCCTAGTTTGCCAAAATCGACAAGGTTATCGAGCATGTATGCAGTGATGGCATTCGTGCCGATCCAAACAAAGGGTTGCGCCCAGTCGCGCGCTTTTTTCACATCAATGAACCAATAAAAAAACGTCAGAAACAATGAGCTGAAACCTCCCGCCATGAGCACATAGGACGAAGTCCAAATTTTCTTGATGACGGGAAACCAAAAACTCCAGATGAATCCAGCAGCAATTAAAGCCAGGGCACCTCCAAGCAGAAGCTGTGTGCGCTTTCGAGCGTCGATGGAGTTGTTGCGAAGAATCAGTCCGGCGAACACCCCGAGCAAACAACTGGAAATCGCAGGCAGGTTGCTAAGTAAACCTTCGGGATCGTGATCTCCATCCCATTTTCGCAATGGAAGATACTCGCGATCGATATAATTCGTTAAATTCTTTCCCTCCGCAAAATTGCCCGGGCCGACGCCTGGCACTGGAACAAAAGCCAGCAATGCCCAGTACCCGAGCAGTATTCCCGCACAAACAGCTACTAGTGAGCGAGGTCGCAACCAGCAAAAAAGTAGCGCCGTGCAGGTGTAGCAAAACGCCAGTCGTTGGAGCACGCCCACGAGGCGAATGCGGTCGAAATGCCCCGAAAAACCGCCGTAATAAAAGAGCCCCAGCAAGTAGAGCAATACCCCGCGCCGAAGGATGCGGCGGGCGGCGGCGCCTCTGCCTTCAGTAGACACAATCTTTTGAACCGAAAAGACAATCGAAACCCCAATCACGAAAACGAACGTTGGGAAAATCAGGTCGTAGAATCGCAGCCCTTCCCATTCGACATGATCCAATTGCAGCGCGATTGAATGGATCGGGCCTGTGGGAAACATTTTCCCCAGCGCGTAAAACAAAGCGTCGGCACCGATGATCCAGAACATGACAAATCCTCTGAGCGCATCAATGGACATGAGGCGCTGGGGTGACCCCGTTGAAACAGAGAGAAGGGGCGCCGAAGAGGTCGAGGCATTTTCAACTGCGGGCATGGCCGGAAATTTAGCCGAGGCGGAACCGGGTTTGAAGGGAAATCGGAGCGGCGGGACGAGGAATGCACGGATTCCACATTCGAAGAGGAAATCGGCCCAGCAGCCGGCACGTTGCGCGCACCGATTGCCGGGCGTTTAACCGTCCCCAACATCCGCCTTACTTCTGCCTTTAGGAGGCGGGAATGTAATCCCGAATCCCGATTCGTCAATGGGGTAAAAAACCGCCCGCTGGTTTGCGGCGCTGTATCAGGTTAGCGTCAATCAAGAATCAAGCTATTTGTTCTTATTGAGCACTTCCTTTTTCTCGAGCATGGCTTCCAATTGCGGGTTTTTAGGATGTCCCGCATTCAGTGCCTTTTGGTAGTGATAACGCGCAAGTTCAAGAGCGGGCGGTTGCTGGGTCGCATAAATCACGGC
>JAQGOX010000634.1 GCA_028293365.1 Verrucomicrobiales bacterium
TTTTCTTTTTCAACTCGTGGCGTCCGCGTCCCAAGCCCAGTAAGTTTTCACATGGAACGAGGCCATTATCGGAGCTAAAAAAGCCACGGAACAATCTCATTTATGAAAACGTCGACTTACTTGAAGCTATTCCTCCTCGCACTGGCCTGCTTTTTCGCCGTATCTCAAACGGCCACAGCGCAATCTGATATCCCAATGCCAGATGTGATAAAGAAGGGTCTCGCTCTTTACGAAAAAGGTGGTGTCATCGTCGCCTTTGATAGCTGGCAACGCGGTGGAATGCTTGAAAATGATTCAGCGGGAGCCGCGAAGCTTCGGGCATTTAAGGAAATGACTACTGCAATTGGAAATTACAAATCATCCGACGTTGTTCGGGTCCGGCAGATCAGCAACCATTCCCGGCTGGTTTATTTCGCCATGAATTTTAACCGCGGTGTTATCTATGCGAAGTTCTTAATTTACCAAACCGAAAGCGATTGGAATGTTCAGAATATGGTTTTCGGCTCTCGCCCCGAGACGATCATGCCCTGGCTGGCGCTGGAATCGGAAAATGAAGGACAGTGAGGTCCCCATACCTCCGAGCCCAGGTTTTAAAAGTCCGAAAACGTCGAATAATTTTCACATAACCCAGTCGCGATTCCTGGCCGCTGAACACGGTTTAAACTTTGCAACTTTCATTCCTTTGCACCCTTGGGCGCGCCGATTCTGAAACGCATTCGTGCGCGACAGCAATGCTTCCATCCAGAAGTGAACGAACCCGTGTTATGAGGGCATCCGGACGGAAGGGTTTTTGCAAAAACGCCGCGGAAGCGTCCATTTTTCCGTGCCGAACGACTTCATCGTCGGTGTATCCGGAAATAAACAATACCAACATCTCAGGCCGTAAAGCATGCAAGCGATCCGCCAGGGATCGTCCGCTTATTTTTGGCATTACGAGATCCGTGATAAGTAGATCGATCGTATCGTTGTGCTCCTGGGCCATCCTCAAGGCTTCCTCGCCATCGCAAGCCTCAAGCACGTTATAGCCATTTGAAGCAAGCACCTCAGTCAATAACGTTCGCACAATCTCTCCATCTTCTACGAGAAGCACTGTTTCGCCGCCGTGTGAGCTTTTCGGAATTGCGGAGATCGCCGGTGCTTCAATGGCCGGCGGCTCGACTTGTGGCAAATATATATGAAAGGCGGTTCCTTTGCCGAGTTCACTCTCGATCAGGATTTCACCGCCGCTCTGTTTGATAATCCCGTAAACAATCGACAAGCCCAGGCCAGTCCCGCGCCCAAGTTCTTTCGTCGTAAAGAACGGTTCGAAAAGTTTCGAACGGATTTCTGCCGAAATTCCACATCCTGTGTCAGCCACCGATAATACTACGTAGCTTCCGGGACGGAAATCACTCGAAAACCCTTCCAGCCGGAGCCAGATCTCTGCACACGATGTTTTCAAGCTCAAACCTCCTCCCTGGGGCATGGCATCTCGGGCATTCACACACAAGTTTAGTATCACTTGCTCGACCTGTCCCGGATCCGCGGAGACGAAAGTCGAATTCGAACTTAACTCGGTTTTGAGTTCAATGTTTGCTCCGATCAATCGTTGCACCAACCGAGTTATTTCTGTTACAGAATTATTCAACGAGAAAGTTTTAGGCTGCAAAACTTGTTTTCGGCTGAACGCAAGCAATTGCCCCGTCAATGAAGCGGCACTATCCGCGGCTTTTTCAATCTGTTCCACTGTATCACGGCTCTCTGCCTCGAAATCGGGACGCGTCAAAAGAAGGTTCGTATATCCCAGAATCGCCTGTATCAGATTGTTGAAATCGTGCGCAATCCCCCCGGCAAGGCGCCCGACCGCTTCCATTTTGTGTGCTTGACGAATTTGCTCCTCAAGTCTTTTCCGTTCCGTAATGTCACGCACCACCACAATCCAAAGAGGAGTGCCACCGACCCAGACTTTGCTGATGCCAAGATCAACTGGGATAAAACTTCCGTCTTTGCGACTTGCCTGACCTTCCTCGATTTTAGTTGGACCTTCCGTGGATTGCACCGCAAAAGCATCGTCAAACAGCTTCTCCTCATTCGAACTAAACAGGTTCTTTATGCATTGGCCTGTTAAATCTGCGGCATCCCGCAGGAAAACCTGCTCGGCCGCGGGGTTGAACAAGACGATCATTCCATTCGCAGCCGCCACGAGCACACCGTCAACCATCGTATTCAGAATTGCTCGCAACCTTTCCTCAGCATTTCTAGCTCCTTCCTCTGTTACTTTCCGCCGGGTTATGTCTTGTGAGACCGATTGAAATTCAAGAGTTTTACCTTCCCGATCGAATAGTCTGCGGGTCGAGCATTCCTGCCAGGTTACAGTCCCATTCGAGTGTGAGAGGCGGTACTCATACGAAACGGAGGGATCCTCTGGCGGCATCGAGGCAAAATAGCTGAGCGGTATTTCCCGATCATCGTCCGACAACAAAGGCAGGTATTTCGAGCCAACAAGTTCAACTCGTGTTTTCCCGTGAAAACGGCAATAAGCTTCATTGGCAAATGTTACCGTTCCATCCTGCCGAAACCGCCAAATCATTTCACTTTGATCCTCCACCACGGCGCGATATCGCTTTTCACTTTCGCTTACCGCGCTTAGGGCATCCTCCCGTTCCGTTGCGGCTGCTGCTAAAAGCATGGTGGTTATGGCGAGAATGCCCAGATAACAGCCCATTAGAATCAATCCGTCCCTCTCGGTCCGCATCACGAAAGGGCCGCAGTTGTGTAGGAAAGAGTGAATCGCTAGTATCGAAACAATAAAGGTGCCAGTGGCTGCTCCCCTTTGGCCAAAGCGTAAAGCAGCCCAAACCAAAAATGGATACGGCAAATACGCCAGCGGATAAGTTTGAATCCCGTAAGCAAATCCGGAATTGGTAGAGAGCATCGTTCCCCCGATCAAACCGGCTGCACAAAGAACCGCTTCGATGGAGGCGATCGACTTAAACCGCCTTCTGGATCGATTACCCCAGGCAAGGATGAGCGGAGTTACAATCAAACCGGCCATTAGGTTGGGAATCCACCATTCCACCAGTGTTCCTCCAATGTTATCCAGATTCCGCCCGCCAGCCAGGCAAAGGGCGATCGCGCTGAAAACAGCGGTTACTGTCGTTCCGAGGAGACAGGCCAGTCCCGCCAGGCCGGCCACATCGCGAACTCGCGAAAGGTCGGGCCGAAACTGCAAAAATCGCTCCGATAGGTAAGAACCGAAAATCGCTCCCATAGTTTGCCCTATGGCGCTACCGAACATAAAGTAACCCAAGGGTTGCCCGCTTGTGAGACCAAACAGAACCGCACCAAAAAAAATACCCGGCCAAAAACGATAGCCAAAAAGCAGAATCGCGGCCAGGCCGATGCCGAAAGGTGGCCAGACCAGGTCAATCGACCCATTTCCGAGCGACGACACGTTTCCAACGATGCCTGCGAGAAAATAGACGGCCATCAAAATGACAATTCGTGAGATTGTGCTTAGTCCAGCCGTATTCATTCTTCCGGAGCAGTGCCAACCCGCAGCATAAAACGTGCTGAAGTCATCCGTTTTCCGCGCAAAACCCGTTCCAGAAGTGATCTTCACCCCTTTTCGAAGAAAAAAGGACTCAAATCAAATGCCGGAGCACAGGGTTGGAGGACAGCATATCGGCACGCCGAACGTGGCCCTTTACCACAAAGTAGAACCCTTTTATTGTCATATTACTAGTCAGCCCCAGAGAGCCCGGACTTTGCGGCTTGACGTAGTTTCCTTAGGCACTTACCTTCGCCTTCGTTACTGATTTTATTGCTGGGTTGCCAGCGCCGAAGTCGTCGGAGTATCTTCGCCGACTTTTTTATTCCCCCGACCGGGGAAATAGCAGATTTGATATGAACGCGGAGTTTTTAGCCATTCTGGATTTTTGGGAGCGCGAGAAAGGAATCAACCGCACGGTATTACTTGCCGCAGTGGAAGAGGCACTTCTTTCCGCTGCCAAAAAAGCGGTCGGTCCGGCCCGTGAATTACGCTGCACCATTGATCCTAAGAGTGGTGATATCAAGGCTTTTGCTAAATTGTTAGTTTCCGATAAGGTGGTTTCGAAACACGATCAGATTTCTATTTTTGATGCACGTCGCATCAAACCCGATTCACAAATTGGGGATGAAATTGAAATTGAAGTTACCCCCGCGAATTTTGGTCGAATCGCCTCTCAAAATGCGAAACAGGCATTGATGCAGTGCATCCGACGGGCCGAAAAACAATTAATTTATACTGAATTTAAGGACCGAGCCGGGGATATCGTTAGCGGAACGGTACGCCGGTTCGATCGGTCGGATGTGACCGTCGATCTGGGGAAATTTGAAGCGGTGCTCCCCAATCGCGAGCGAGTCCCCACGGAAGAATACCAGATCGGCGAGACGATTCGGTGCCTGGTGCGCGCGGTGGAAAATACCATGCACGGCCCGGAAATCGTATTATCGCGTGCCGACCCACAGTTTGTCATCAAGCTCTTCCAGTTGGAAGTCTCGGAAATTAATGACGGCACCATCGAGGTCAAGGGAATCGCCCGCGAACCGGGATTCCGCACCAAGCTGGCGGTTTACTCGCGGGACCCGAAAGTCGATCCTGTCGGCGCATGCGTCGGCCTGCGCGGACAACGGGTAAAAAATATCGTTCGGGAACTTAATAATGAGAAGGTGGATATCATTAAATGGGACCCGAACATTAAAACCTACATAACAAACGCTTTAGCCCCGGCAAAGCTGATGGGTTTTGACATTGATGAACCAAATCGTCGCGTCCGCATCGTCGTAGGTGAAGATCAACTTTCCCTTGCAATCGGTAAACGAGGACAGAATGCTCGTTTGACCTCGAAGTTGACCGGCTGGCATGTGGACATCGAACCGGAAACCGTCGTCTCGATGGGTTTCGAGGAAAAGGTCGCCGAAGCGGTCGAAGGAATCGCTGCCATTCCCGGCATAAGCCGCGAGCATGCGGATGTGCTGGTACATCAGGGATTTTTAACTTTCGAAGACCTGCTTCAAGCGGAAGCTTCGGACCTGGCGCAGATTCCAGGGATCGAAGAAAATGCTGAATCGATCATCGCCGCTTTAAAGACTGAGGCCGCGCGGCGCAGTCAGAATAATATATAGTTGTGAAAGTCGACCGCACCATGTCAATACGACAATGGACATGAAGATTCCGCGGTCAGTGCAGGTAGAAGAATTGATATATGCCCGTTCGTATTTACGACATTGCGAAAAAACTTGGACTCGAAAGCAAGGAGGTCCTTGCCAAGGCCAAGGAATTGGGCATCACTGCCGCCAAGGTCCCTTCCAGTTCGCTCGATAAGATTACCGCCGAGTACCTTGAAGAGCAATTCGGCACCCCTAGAGTGGCTGCTCCCGCGCCCGTCCCCGCCGAGCCGATCGTCGTTATAAAGGCTCAGCCTGCTCCGATCGAAGTCCCACCGGAACCGCCCATCGCAATCGAAGCACCGGTTGAGCCAACATTCACGACCGCGGAGTCGGAGCCTCACATCCAAGAGCCGGTCGCGCCTGCGGTTGTTGCTTCTGAACCGGAACCCCAAGTCGAACAAGCCCCGGAACCGGTAAAATCTGGAGTTCTGGAGCCAGTCACTGACAATTTGCCCCTGGCCGGAAGCACTCCACCTCCGGCTCCCCAACCCCCGGTTGTTTCTCCC
>JAQGOX010000661.1 GCA_028293365.1 Verrucomicrobiales bacterium
TTCGAGCCCGTCCCGCCGCGTCCAGTTTAGGGTTATCAAGATATTCCTGGATGTGCTGAATCAACTCATCAATTGAGCGGCTGATCTTAAATCCTCCAGTTTGAACCACACGTTTGTAATGCTCGTAATCGTAATACCGAAGACACGACTGCTCCAACGGTTTGGTCTTATATCCATCGAATGCGACGTTTACGACCGGCGTATCGAAAGCCGCTGCGTCGATCGTGATCGTAGACGCAATGTTTACCACCACATCTGAATAGCACATCAATTCTCCGAGTCCATACATGTCTTCACGGGTTGGATTCCACGAATCGTTGGTCTTTGCCCGGCGGCCGGGCAATTGAATCACAAGATTCTTTTTGTTCTCCAGGTCTTTGTACACCTCAAGGAGGTCCTTCGGATGCAATCGAACCAGTAATTGGCATGGTTCCTTAAACGCGCTGCTCTGCATCCGCTGGTAGAGCAGATCAACGATCTCATGATCAAACGGAGCTGTTCCGGGAGTTCCAGTCGTATAGGTGATCAATTTTTTCGACGGATCGAGATTCCATTTTTTGAAATAGTCAGCCCGAGTCAAATAAGGCTCTCGATTCGTATAGATATCGAATTGGGGAACACCTGCGACACACAATTGATTCGCCTCAAAATGGTGATAAGTCATCAATTCCTGACGCAAAATATCGTTCCATAACACCACTCGCTCCGGGCGCACTGGGAATGGTCCTTTGGTAGTGGGATTATCCCAGCTCAATATGAATGCCGCTGTTTTAATCCCACGTTGCTTTGCCCCAATTTCAAGACAAAGATCACGGGAATAGATGGTTGCATAGAAAACGAGGTCCGGTTTATACCGATCAAAATACTCCTGCCCGAGAGACGGAGTGCATGCATCTTCCCAGCTCTGCAAACGCTTCACCGATGCTCGAACATCGGATTCATTCCTCAAAAAAACAGACTTAAAAAGATTCGTCAGCCATCGGCTCTTTTTGGTTCTCTTTTCCTTAAAACGCGCCAACTCAAACTGCTGAATCCAAACATCCTTTCGCAACGAACGGAGCATTTTCACCAATCCGTTCGGCTTCCAGAATTGCACTGGCTCTACAATTACGTTCTCACGCTCAAATTCCGCCTTAAATTGAGCATCCGTAATTGGTGAAAATATGACGATTCGAAGCCATTTTTCCTGCTTGAGCCGATTAAAAACATCCGTTCGCAAAATATTTCGAATCGCGGTTCCCGCGTCCAGAATAATGAAGAGTGTTTTCGCTTCTTGTTTCGCGATCATCGAGACTTCCGAACACGCCGGACTGCTCGACTCTGCATGGACTTTGCTTTGCATTATTTAGTGCGATTCTGCCGTGAACAGTGTCCTTTCGACCCCCATCCGCGAATTATTGATCATGATTGCTCGTCTGTGCAGGCGTCAATTCCCTTGTTTATCTCGCAAATGCGACGATGAACTTCAGCACCTCAATTGGAATCGCGCGATGGATGCACAACGGGTTGCTTCCGCTTCCTTCGCGCATTTCGAAATATTGCGAGCGACCGTCGGTGCGACGGTTGATCAAGTTCTGGCGAGGCTCAGAGAGGGGAATAAAATCGAACGCATCGCCAGAGAAATCTTGAAACTCGTCCAGCTCGACATAAAAGTCGCGGTGTTCCTCCACGATACGGTGGAGGTGGCAGCCTTCCGCGACCGAAACGTCTTTGGCGTGACGACGCCAAGACTGCAAGGCGACCGAATGCCGAGGAAAGTCAGGAGAAAAAAGGCCTCAAAGAGATCCTGGCCGGGCAAAAAACCGTTTGGCGCTGGTTAGATCTGCTATTTTGCCCTTTTTGATACGTCGGCTTCGTCTTGTTCGATCCGTGTAATCATCATTACATTGATGATGTGCAGCTTTTTTCGATCGTAAACTGTTAGTTCTCGGCCAGCGGGCTGCAACGCTATGAAATCTTCATGCACAATTGGGATACGCGTGCCTTCAGCCATGCACAAAACGAAAGGGCGAAATGGTTGAGCGTGAAGCAAATTGCGGATCGTCTCGATTTGCATCTGAAAATTGGCTCCAAAGGTAGGACTCGAACCTACAACCGATCGGTTAACAGCCGATTGCTCTACCATTGAGCTACTTTGGAACTCACGGGCGCGAGAATCTACAAATCAGAGCGCCTCACGTCAACTGAGGATTTTACGCGCTAATCACTTTTTCCGCAAATCCAGCAAAAGGACGGATCTTCGACCCAAAAACCTACTTAGGTGGGCTCTTTATTCGCCATTGCGATCACTTTCATCGGGTGTCAAAGAACTGGTTTGTTGCCTCGGCTGCAATAGTTTTGCGATTAAACCGGTCCAGCCCGTCTGATGAGGCGCGCCGAGCCCGGCCCCATTATCTCCGTTGAAATATTCATGAAACAGAACGTAATCACGGAAATTCGGGTCAGTGGCTTGTTTCGGATGATATTTGAGTACCGGGCGTTGCCCCTGACCATTCTTGAGGAAGAGACGGGTCAACCGCCGGGTAAGCTCTGCGGCCACCTCCTGGATCGTAATGAATTTGCCGGATCGAGTGGGGAATTCGATTTTAAAATCATTCCCGTAATAATGATGGAATTTCTGCAGCGATTCGATGATCAGATAATTCACCGGCATCCAGATGGGGCCCCGCCAGTTCGAATTGCCTCCAAAATGCCCGAACGTCGATTCAGCAGGCTCATAGCGGACTGTCATTTTGGTGCCATCAATGCCGAATTCGTAGGGGTGGTCCAAGTGCCAGCGGGACAACGCCCGCACTCCGAACTCAGAAAGAAACTCCGTTTCATCCAACATTCTGCGAAGCAATGCCTTCATTCGATGTCCGCGGAGGAGTGAAAGCAAATGCCGCTCCTTCATTCCGGGTTCGACCCATCGCGAGACAAGTTTCGCCATCTCGGGGCGATGGTTCAGAAACCACTCAAGACGGGCCGTAAAGCAAGGAACTTCTTCGTACATGCTGCCTTCCAATACTTCGACCGCGAATAATGGGATGAGTCCCACCAACGAGCGGACTTTCAAGGGGAAGGTCCGGCCATCGGGAAGGTTGAGGACGTCGTAATAGAATTCGTCTTCGGTGGACCAGAGCCCGTTATCATGATCACCTATTTTGTTCATGGCTTCCGCGATTTGCAGGAAGTGTTCGAAAAACTTGCTGGCGATGTCTTCATAAACTTTATTGTGCCTCGCGAGCTCGAGAGCCATGCGCATCAAGTTGAGCGAATACATCGCCATCCAACTCGTTCCATCTGCCTGATCGATGAATCCGCCGGTCGGAAGCGGAGAACTGCGATCGAAGACTCCGATGTTGTCGAGGCCGAGGAAGCCGCCCTGAAAGATATTCCTATCTTTCGAATCCTTGCGATTCACCCACCAGGTGAAATTCAAAAGGAGCTTATGGAAGACCCTCTCAAGGAAGGCGACATCTCCGGCATCCGCGGGATTTGTTGACTGACGTTGCTTGCGGTCGATTTGAAAAACGCGCCAACTGGCCCAGGCATGGACTGGAGGATTCACATCACCGAAAGCCCATTCGTAAGCGGGAAGCTGCCCGTTCGGATGCATGTACCATTCGCGCGTGAGCAGGACGAGTTGTCCTTTGGCAAATTCGGGATCAATCATCGCCAGGGGAATGCAATGAAACGCCAGATCCCAGGCGGCGAACCACGGATATTCCCATTTGTCTGGCATGGAAAGTATGTCCGCGTTGTTTAAGTTTTCCCAATCCGAGTTGCGTCCATGCAAACGTTCCAGGGGGGGCGGAGGCTGCGCGGGATCGCCATGAAGCCACTCGGGAACATCGTAATAATAGAATTGTTTACTCCAAAGCATACCGGCGAAAGCCTGGCGCTGCACATTTCGGGCGTCAGCGTCTGCCATATCCTTTTGCAGAGTCGCGTAGAATTCATCGGCTTCCTTTACTCGAGGCGCGAATGTGGCATCAAAGTCGTCAAACGGCTTTGGGTGGTTTGCGTTCGTTAGTCGCAGACGAACTTGAACTGACTTTTGTGCTGGAACTATTAATTCGTAGTGCAGGGCGGCTTTTGTGCCGGTTAATGCGGGGTTTACCGCTGCTGCATCACCGTCAACCACGCATTGATGGAATGCATCTTTGAAAAAGCCGCTGGTTGAGTTCGAATCTCCGAAGATTTTTGGGTTGGTTTCGTTTTCGCAAAAAAGACGTGTCGGATCATCTTCGTAATGCAAATGAAAGCCGTCCAAGATCGGGTGCTCAAGATCGATCCTGCCATGGTCTTTGGAAGAGGCATGGGGATGTACGGACGTTGGCAAGCCCCACGACCAGGTATTTCGGAACCATATCTGTGGAAGCAAATGAATCGTTGCCGGATCGGGCCCACGGTTGTACGCGGTGATCAATATCAACAAATCA
>JAQGOX010000672.1 GCA_028293365.1 Verrucomicrobiales bacterium
TGGCCGCAGCCGGAATCGGTAGGATCGGCTTGCTCGATTTCGATACCGTCGATTTTTCGAATTTGCAGCGGCAAATCGCGCACTCCACGGATGATGTGGGGCGGCCCAAGACACAATCCGCAGCCGAGACGATCAAAGGAATCAAACCAAATGTCGAAGTGGTACTGCACAACACCCGGATCACTAGCGAGAACGCGCTGGAGATCATCGGGCAGTACGACATTGTTGTCGATGGCACCGATAATTTCCCAACCCGCTATCTGACGAACGACGCATCAGTTCTGCTGAAAAAGCCGAACGTGTACGGTTCAATTTTCCGTTTTGAAGGCCAGGCCAGTGTTTTCGCGCCGCATTTGGGTGGGCCTTGCTATCGCTGCCTTTATCCAGAACCTCCACCGCCGGGAATGGTCCCGAGTTGCGCGGAAGGTGGCGTCCTCGGGGTACTACCCGGGATCGTCGGCTGTATTCAGGCGACCGAGATTCTCAAGCTTGCGCTTGGGAAAGGAACCTCGCTCATCGGTCGGCTTTTACTCTTTAACGCACTCGACATGAAGTTCCGCGAGCTGAAATTGCGGCGCGACCCGGAGTGCCCTTTATGCGGCGAGCATCCCACAATTACAACATTGATCGATTACGAACAATTTTGCGGTATCCTACCTGAGCCAGTTGAAACCGCGGGAAATCCCGATGAAGTAACTGTCCAGGATTTGAAGCGCGCCCTCACGGACAAGAGCTTGAACATTCAGGTCATCGATGTCCGTGAACCGGACGAATACCAGATTGCCCATATTGACGGAGTCAAACTGATTCCTTTAGGCACCCTTGGAGACCGCTTCACCGAGCTCGATCCCAATCAGCAACTCTATGTGCATTGCAAGAGCGGAATGCGCTCCATGAAAGCAGTAAAGCTGCTTCAGGAGCGCGGGTTCAAGTATGCCAAAAGTGTCAAAGGCGGAATCCTCGCGTGGTCCGACGAAATCGATTCGTCAGTTCCGAAATATTGAGCGGCGCCGGACGGCGGAGCTCCGCCCTAAATCGAGGTAGAGCGTAGCCTCTTCAGCCATACGCAGGGGGTGATTCCAGTTTGCGCGAGCCATTGGGGCCAACAAATTCGTTACGCGCGCGCGTTCGAAAGGTAGGGCGCCGACCGCTGGGCGGCGCCCGCGGGCGTTATGGGCGTGTGCGTAATAGTCGCGATGAGGAGCGCATTTAAGCCCCATTAGATTGCCACAATGAACCCTGGCGGAAGTTCGGATCGGCTCAGTGCGCTCGACCCCCGGGGTGATCGAACAACCCATGGCGCCCGCACGAACGGCCCAGCGTTCCGTTCGCTACCTGTGCGTTCGAAAGGTAGGGTGCCGACCGCTGGGCGGCACCCGCGGGCGTTATGGGCGTGTGCGTCATAGTCGCGGGTGTGGAGCGCATTTAAGCCCCATTTTGATTCCCACAATGAACCCCTGGCGGAACATTTAAAATCGCACCCTTCTGTGAATGGCGATTTGTGGATTGGCTGAGCATGTGGTATTCAGTTGAGGGTTCACTTTGCTGACATGCGAAGCTGAGGCGTATCGACGCGCTACGTGCCTTTCAAATTGTATGGGCAGTCAATCTCTAATCGGCAATCTGTGGCGAACGTTTTTAAGCGCCGTCATCGGGTTTATTTTATGTGGAGATCTTCACGCCGACGAAGACCTTGAACGAATCTCGAAGGCTCCCGCGAATTCGCTGCGAAGGACGGGATCGGGTCAATCCGGCGGCCCGCTTGTCAGCACAAACGGCCGATTTGTTCTCTATTCGAGCAGCACGCCCGGTTTGACTTCGAACTTGTTCGCTTCGCGTATATTGAATCTTTTTCTGCGCGACCGGCAGTCCGGTGGACTGACTTTGGTTTCTCAGAGTAGCGATGGGCAATCCGGAAGCGCTCATTCGATACCGGGCGGAATGACTCCAGACGCCCGCTTTATTGTTTTCGAAAGCGTGTCCACGAATCTGACCGCTAATGATACCAATGGATTTAGCGATATTTTTTTGCGCGATGTCACGACGGGGACTACCCGGCTTATTTCAATTAATGCCACTGGCATTGGCAGCGGCAACAGCGCCTCCACTCAATCCCGAATTACGCCAGATGGAAAAAACATCGTTTTCCAGAGCGATGCCTCAAACCTGGTCGCAAACGACACGAACCGCCAAACCGATATTTTTCTTCGCGATGTCCAAAGTGGAATGACCGAAATCGTCAGTATTCCGATCGCCGCGAACGCCATAACCTCCTGCACCGCTCCGGTCGTCACCCCTGATGCCCGTTACGTTGCGTTTGTTGGCACCGGAACGAATCTCGTGACTGCTGGCGTTGCTGCAAGCGAGATTTATATTCGCGACCGCGTGGCCCAAACAACGATTTGGGCCAGCACCAATGCGCTCAAACTACTGGCACCGGACGCTCCCGCTGATGCTCACGCCGATTCCTATAATCCCTCCATTTCTGACGATGGTCGATTCGTCTTTTTCAAATCGAGCTTTTCCGGCGTGACTGGAATTTTTCGATTCGAGATCGCAACCGGTGAAACCATTCTGCTTGGCAACGGCGCATTCTTCCCTATTTTTACGCAGGATGATTCCGGTCCCGCGATTTCCGATGATGGAAAATTTGCCGTGTTTGCGGGGCTCACTAATCTTTATCGTTGGGATTCCGCGAACAATTCATTGAGCTCGATTGCCGGCGCTGCCGCCGCTTATTCGAACGGTTCATGGTGGAGTGGACCCCAAATCACGGCAGATGGGAACTGGATTGTTTTCGCAGGCAAAGACCAAACGGACTCTGAAAATCTGACAAATGGGTGGGAGGTTTTTCTCGCGGATGCCAGTGCGAAAACCAGCCGCAAACTCACCTCTGGAATGGTCGGCAGCTCTTCTCCTCCGCAAATATGCCTTTCAAATGACGGGGCCTGGATCGCCTACGACAGTTCGGATGGATCCCTGGTCGACGGAGACGACAACGAAGCGCTGGACGTTTTTTTCGAGCCATTACCCCATGGCGCTCGTGAATTGATCTCCTTGATCGAGCCGGGGAAAGGAGCCACGCAACTCGAATCGCTCGCTCTCAGCCTGAATGAAGTGTCGGCGGATGGCCGGTTTGTCCTCTATTCCACTGTTCGGCAGATGAGTTCTCTCGATACGAATCGAGCTCAGGACATTTACCTGCGCGATTTGGATGCTAGGACCAATCGGCTCGTTACGGTCCGATCCGAAGGAGGCGAACAGGATCTTTTTGCAGGCGTCGGCGGTCACTTTAGTTCGAATGGCAACCGGGTGGTATTTGTGAGTCGATCAGCAAACTTTGTAGCGAACGATACCAATGGAGTTGAAGATGTTTTTGTGCGCGATGTGGCGGCAAACATGACGATCCCGGTGAGCGTGAATGCGGCCGGCACGGCCATGGGAAATGGCGCCTCCACACAGGCCACAATCTCTCCGGATGGGAGGTTTGTCGCCTTCCAGAGTTTGGCGAGCGATTTGGTGACGAATATCGATGGGAACAATAAGTTTGATATTTTCGTTCGGGACTTGGCAGCAAATACTACCACTCTGGTGAGTGTGGGTGCATCGGGCGAAGCAGCCGGAGGAACCGAGGCTTCAGGCAGCCCGGGTGGAATTACCGGTTCCACCGGTCCTTTGATTAGTCTGGGCGGTCGCTACGTTTTGTTTAATACCACAAACAATTCTCTGACTCTGCGGGACCTGGTTTTGAATCGCAGTACCAACCTCGCAAAATTGACCGGAGGCTTTCCGCTCGGTCGATTTTCCAGCGATGGGACGAGGGTAATTCTTTCCTCCTCCACGTCGCGCAAAGATTACGCTGTAGAGCTGCCCTCTTTGTCGGCCTCTGTTGTTTATTCTCATCCAGGCAATCTTCTTCAGGACACTGTCTTCAGCGGAAATGGAACGTCAGAGGTGGTCTTCAACTTCACTAATCTTTCGCTTATTTCATTGATCTCATCGAATGTCACTACGATCGCCGAAACCTTGCCGCCCTCGGCCATCACTCAGATTTCTTATCCCTCCCCGCGGGTGATGCTGGACGATTCAGGACGGTTCATTGCATACAGCGACATTCTTTTCCGCAAGAGCTTCGATCTCCAGACAAATAGC